>CAKPZU010000018.1 GCA_934215405.1 uncultured Bacilli bacterium
TCTCTTTTCTGTAACATACGTGTATTTTCTGTAATAAACATGTAATATTAATAACTTAATTGTAATCAATAATGAATTAAATTTATGTTATAATAGTCATTGCAATATAAAAGATGAATGAGGATTGATTAGAAAAGAAAAAAAATTTAAAGAAAAGTTTTAGTAGTAATGGTTTATTTATTTTAATGTTTTTAGGTTTAGTTATTCTTGCAATGGGATTTTTAGCAGCAGTTATTTATAAGCCTGAAAATGGAGATCCATCAACTTACACTGGCTTTAATGTTATGTTTGGAAAAGTATTAACTGATTCTGAAAACACTTTTATTGGAGGAATTTTCTCAGGATTGGGAGCAGTAAAAAGTTCAATTGTTTTTTCATTTCCTGCAGTTATGGGATTTTTCCTTCCATTACTTGGTTCAGTAGTTGCTGGACTTTTATTAAAGAACAATAAATTTATTGCTGGAATCATTATTGCTGCATGCTTTATCGCTTCAGCCGTATTATTATTTATGATGCCTCAAATTACATCAATCAAAATTGAAGCAACATCAATAATTGGCGATGCAAAACCAACTATTAAAACATTTGCAGACATGGGTTACACTTTAGGTGTTGGAAGTATTATTGCTGGTGCTGTATCATCACTTGGTGCGCTTACATCTTTAGGTTTAGTTGTTATTTCAAAGTAATTGAGTAAAACTGAATATCTTAAGTCTATTGGTTATTAATCAATAGGCTTTTTTTGTTAAAAAAGATTTCACAAAAAGTGAAACCTCATTTACTCATATATTGAAACAATAAATTTTCCTAAGCTTTCTCCAGCATATTTATGCATAGCTTCATTTGGATGATAAGCTGGCATTACCCCACCAACTTTAGCTAATGAATCAAATTCATAATAATAGCAATTATTAGGATATTTATTAGCAACCTCTTGTATAGTATCCTTTAAGGCAAAGCTATCACTCATCATACCATGTGATAATACAATAATAGTCTTATTTCCATATGTGTTTAATATATCATCAATTAATAAGCAATAATTATTTATAAAGCCATCAATAAAGGCTTTTTTATCTGCTGCCTTATTAGCATACATTGCTCCATCATTAGTACCAGCATTAATTACTACAATATCTGGTATATATAAGTTGTTATTCCATGTTGGAGCATTACTATTAAAGCTACAGCTTTTAAAGCTACTTAATAAGGAAGCCTTCATACCATTTTTAACACTATCGCTCCAGCCACAATAAATGCCATATCCTCTTTTACAGGTTACCTGAAAATCACAATGTAAATAATTTGAAGCATAATAAGCATATGATTTAGAAGCATTTTCTATTTCTTTAGTTTCACTATCATATTCACTATTACCCTCAATTCCTGAAGCACATGTAATTGAATCACCAATATATTCTAATTTAATATTGCTATAGTTTGGCTTTTTTAGTAATTCTCCAGATGTTTTTATATTATTAATATAAATACTTCCAAAATCATCATCTGTTATTTTCATTAGTTTAATTGTATGCTCTTTATCTTCTAAATTTTTTGCTAAGACAAATTCTTTACTATCTGGCTTTACTAATATTTTGTTCACCTTTGTTGGATCTGTTTCATTATCAATAAAGGCACACATATATGAATCATTAGTACTACTCATACTAATAATTAAATCAGTTCCTTTAAAGTTAACCTCTAAATAAGTATTGCTTTGGTAAAAAACAACCTTATTATCAATTAATGCTGTTTTACCAACAAATTTAACATATTCATTTTCTCTATAATTTTCATCAAAGCTAACACTATTTACTTCTTCCTTCATAGATATTTCCTCATTCGTATTATTACAAGACATTAAAGCTAAACAAACAAATAAAAGTATTTTGTTTTTCATAATTTTTCCCTCGCTTAAATAATATCATATTTAAAAAAAAATCACATTATATTTTTTAAATCAATATATTGTGGTACAATATATTTAATATGTAAGGAGAAACTATTATGAAATTAAATGATACAATACATAATTTTAAGCTTATTTCAATTGAAGATGTTAAGGATATCAATGCAAGGCTTTATCAATTTGAGCACATTAAATCAAAAGGATTAGTTGCTTATTTAGAATGTGATGATACTAATTGCTGCTTTGCTATTGGCTTTAAAACATTACCTGAGGATTCAACTGGAGTTTGCCATATTATTGAACATAGCTTATTATGTGGCTCTAAAAAATATCCATTAAAGGAACCATTTGTTAATCTACTTAAAACTTCTTTATCAACATTTTTAAATGCTTTTACAGCCTATGACTGGACTATGTATCCATTTGCATCACAAACACCAAAGGATTTTGATAATATCTTAAAAATTTATTGTGATGCAGTATTTAATCCTTTATCAGTAATTGATGAAAAACCATTTTTACAAGAAGGTTGGCATTTAGAGCTATTAAATGAAAATGATCTTCCTTCATATAAGGGCGTTGTTTATAATGAAATGAAAGGTGCTATGAGTAGCGTTGATGAATGCTTAACGCAAGCAACTCTTGAAGCAATGTATAAAGATACATGTTATAGACATAATTCAGGTGGTGATCCTGATGTTATTCCAAACCTTACTTATGAAGCATATAAGGATTTTTATCATAGACATTATACTCCACAAAATGCTTTAACTTATTTTTATGGAAAGCTAAATATTGAAGAAAAATTACAATTCTTGGATGAAGAATATTTTAGTAAATATGAAGCTAATAATGATGTAATTACTATAACTCCACAAAAGCCATTAATTAATTTAGATTATAAAAAAGAATATGAAATAGGTGAAGATGAGGATGTAAAAGATAATACATATATGAGCTTATGCTATGGCTTAGATAATTATAACAACAATGAAACATTAATGGCCGTAAATGTTTTATGTGATGCTTTATTATCAAAAAATGATTCACCACTAAAGAAAGCAATGCTAGATGCTAAGCTAGCTCAAAATGTTGAATGTAGAATTGATGATGATAATATTATTCCAGCCTTACATATTTACCTTCAAAAAACAAATGTTAATAAAAAAGAAGAATTTAGAAGCACTTTTATTAATGAAGTAAAAAAATTAGTTGATAATGGCATTGATAAAGAATTACTTCTTGCTTCTATTAATCACTTAGAATTTAAGGATAAGGAATTAGATGCAGGTGGAATGCCAAAGGGCTTAATTTTTGCTATGCAAATGATGGGAAGCTTTAATTACAATGGCAAATTAACATCTCACTTAGAATTTATAGATAATTATCAAAAATTTAAAAAAGAATTATACAATGGCTATTTTGAAAAAATACTAGAAAAATATATTTTAAATAGTAATCATTATGTTCAAGTAGTTTTAACTCCTTCAAAAGAATTAGGATTAAAAAAGAAAAAGCTAATGGATGAAAAAATGAAGCAAATTAAGGATAATATGTCACATGAAGAAGTATTAGCCTTAATTAAGCAAACTAATGAATTAATAGCCTATCAAAACCATGTTGATACTAAAAAAGAACTAAAATGCTTACCACAATTAAAATTAAAGGATATTCCTACATCAATTAATTATTTAGCTACTAAAAAAGATACAATTAATGGAATGCGTGTAATTACGCATAACTTAAATACTAATGATATTGCTTATTTAAGAATGTATTTTTCTGTTAAGAAAATTAATGAGGAAGATTTACCTTATGTTTTATTATTAAAATGTTTATTAAGAAATGTTCCAACAAATAATTACGATACATTAGCATTAAATAATATTATTAAAACCTTTTTAGGTGATTTATATTTTAATGAATTAGTGTTTTCAAAGGATAAGGATGATTATTCATTCTTATTTAAAGTGTCAACAAGTGCTTTAAATGAAAACATTAATTATATTCCTAATATGATAAATGAAGTCCTTCTACATTCAAAATTCAATAAAAAGGAAGTACTTCAAATTATAAAGCAAATAACTACTTCTTTAAGACAATCAATTATTGAAAATGGTAATAGAATAGCTAAAGATATGGCTAGATCTTGCTTTACTAAAGAAGCAAGCATTACAACAAATGGCTTATCTGGCTTAAATGTTTATAAATTCTTTAATAGCTTAAGCAATAACTATAACCATACATTAGTTAATAAAAAGCTTAAAGAAATAAGTGAAAAAATATTTAATAAGAAAAATGCTATTATTTCATTATCTGGTAATGATACTACTTTAGCTTTATTAAAAGCATCTATTAAAAATATAAAGCTTCCTCGTAAGGAATATGCAGATGTTTTAAATGTAACATTATCAAAGGATAAAAATTGTGCTTTAAAGATTCCAAGTGGAGTTTCTTATAATGCTTTAGCTAGCTCATTAAATGTAGTTAACGAAAAATTTAGTGGAAAATACCTAGTATTATCTCATATTGTTAATTATGATTATTTATGGGCTGAAATTAGAGTTAAAGGTGGAGCTTATGGCTGTTCACTTCAGGTTTATAAAAATAATGATGTAGCTTTTTCAACATATAGAGATCCAAATGTTAAAAATTCATATCAAACATTTAAGAATTTAGTTAAATATTTAAAAGACTTTAAGGTATCTAAGGATGAATTCACATCATATATAATTGGTGCAATGGGTGGATTTGATGCTCCATTATCTAATCCTTTATTAATTGATACTTGGGATATTAACTATTTATCAAATTATACAAAGGAAGATAAAATCAATTTGAAGAAGCAAATATTAAAAACTAAAATTGAAGATATTAATGAATTAGCTAGTGTTTTTGAAAAATTATTTAATGATTGTGCTACTTATACAATTGGTAATGAAGCAAAAATTAATGAATATGATTTTGATTCAGTAAAATCTTTATAAATTATTAAATTTTAATATAAAAGGTTAAAAAATTTCTCTAGGTTACAAAAAAAATGTAATGTAGAGATTTTTTTTAACCTTTTTAAATATATTAACAATTTCATTAATTTTAAAATTTTTATTTTTATATTGGTATTTTTTGCACGTAGATATACCTTTTAGTATATTTACTTGCTAAATAAGCCATTAAATGTTAAAATATTAATAGAAAAGAGGTTTTATAATATGAAATACTTTAAAGAATTATCCCAATTCAACACTTTTACGCTTAGTGATGCTAGTAAGATAATAGGAAACCTTCCTGCTACAAAAAAATATCTTAGTTCAATGATTAATTCGGGCTATGTAAAAAAGATAAGAAGAAATCTTTATACTTGCTATGATGTTGCATTGAGTGAAGATTGTGCAAATAGATTTCAAATTGCCTCAAGTATTAATAAAAATTCTTACATTTCATATCATAGTGCCTTTGAATTTTATGGCTATTACAATCAAGTGTTTTATACAATTCAAGTATCATCATGTAAAAGATTTGCACCATTTGATTATGATGGCTATTCATATGAATGCTATTTAAATGATATCTCTATTCAAATTGATAATATTAAAGGTGCAAAAGTGACATCTATTGAAAGAACAATCATTGATTCGATAAATATGCTAGGGAAAGTCATGGATATTGAAGAACTTGTAAAATGTCTTGACCTTGTTCATTTTGTTAATGAAGAAAAACTAATTGAGGTTTTAAAAGCATATAATAAAGAAGTACTCTATAGAAAGGTTGGATATATCCTTTATTATTATAAGGATGAATTTAAATTAAGTAATTCATTTTTGGAATTATGTATATCAAAAGGATTACTATCAAATCATGGTAGCCTTGTTAATAACGACAAAGATAATCTTGTATATGATTCAAAATGGGGACTTTATGTATATAAAGATTTTAGAAAATTAGCAAATAAAGGAGGAAATATTGATGTTTAAATATACAGCAAAAGAAATCAATAAAATTGCCGATAAAACTAATTTCAATAAAAACACTTGTGAAAAAGTTTTAAGATTGTTTTCAATTTTAAATTTTATAATTAATAGTGAAATAGCAAATATGGTGGCATTAAAAGGTGGTACTGCTATTAATTTGTTTTTGCTTGATTTACCACGGCTTAGTGTTGATATCGATTTAGATTTCATTCTTCCTTTAGCTAAGGAATCCATGCTTTCTTATAGAAAACAAATAGATTATTCAATTAGAAACTTTATGGAAAAAGATGGATATCACCTTTCAGATAAATCTAAATTCGTCCACACATTAGATTCATATGTTTATTCATATTCAACCACTTCAGGTAGTAATGATATTTTAAAAATAGAAATCAACTATTCAAATAGAGTTCACATATTAAAGCCAAATATTAAAAAGTCAACAAATATACTTGCTGAAACTTGCTCATTTAACATTTTAGATGATAACGAACTGATAGGTTCAAAAATAAACGCTCTTCTTGTAAGAACAACTCCAAGAGATGTTTATGATGTTTATAATTTTATTAAAAATAATATGATTTTAGATAAGATACTTGTAAAGAAAATAGCAATATTCTATGCTTGCTTAGGTTCAAATATACCGATCAATTTTGATGACATTATTAATAAAGCTATAGAAAAAATTCAAAACTTGAATTATCAAAAAATAAAAGAAACATTAATACCAGTTTTACATAAAGGAATTAAATTTGATGTTGTTGAAGTAACAACTAATGTTTCAGCATTTATTAAAGAAATTTTTGTTTTAGATGCAAACGATATTGAATTTATAAATAATATTAATAGTAAATCATATAATCCAAATATTCTTTTTAAAGGATATGAAATAGAAAATATTTCTAACCATCCGATGGCTTTATGGAAAATAACTAATAAATAATTCATTTTTATTATAAATTAATTACTTGTGCTTCCAATTGTAATACTCATCATCACGTGAAAAGTCAAAAGTTTGTTCGTTATAAATATATTCAATAAATTCATTTTTACTATATAATTCAGTAAACATCTCAAGTGATAAGGTATATGATGAATTATCATTAAAAACATATATTTTATCATTTTTTAAAATAAAGTATGTTTTATTTTTATTATTAACTGATAAAAGAACCTTTTTCTCTTTTAGCATTAATATTGCTATTTTTATATCATTAATTACTTTAATTTCATTATTCATATCATTTAATACTCCCTCTATATTATACAATATTGGAAAATAAAGCAAAATAGATTATAATAATTATAATTAATTAGGAGAAGAATTCGATGAAAGAAAATAAAGTTTTAGATTTTTTTATTAAAACCTTAAATGGTATGGCTTATGGCTTATTTGCAACATTAATAGTTGGAACTATTATTAAAACAATAGGTACTTATTTATTTTCCTTTGAAAATGATTTTTGTATTTTCTTTAAAAGCTTTTTTATAAATTCAGCAACTGCTTTAACATGCTTAACTGGTGCCGCAATAGGAATTGGAGTAGCCAATTCATTAAAGCTTAATTCACTTAAGGTAATAGTTTTAGCAGCAGCTGGACAAATTGCTTCATTCTTTTCATTAAGCATAAATAATATTGATTTTTTTAAAACTGATGGTAAATTTCAAATTGGAGATCCATTAACTATTTATTTTGTTGTTATAGCTGTTGCATTATTATTACAATTAATTTTAAGAAAAGCAACACCAATTGATATTTTATTAGTACCATTACTTGGAATTATTCTAGCAATATTAATAACAATATTAATAAGATTCCCTCTAATTTATGTTACATATGCTATTCAATATATAGTTGATAAGGCTACCTTACAAGTTCCATTTATTATGGGAATATTAGTTTCTGTAATTATGGGGATGAGCTTAACTGCTCCTATTTCTAGCACTGCTATTGCAGCTATTGTTTTTACAGGAGAAGGAGAAGGGCTAGCTTTAGCAAGTGGGGCTGCGATAGTTGGATGTTGTACTCAAATGGTTGGCTTTGCTATCCAATCAAGGAAAGATAATAACATAGGTATGGTATTATCTATAGGAATAGGAACATCAATGCTTCAATTTAAAAACATTTTAAAGAAGCCAATTATATGGCTACCAACGATAATTGCTTCAGCTATTCTAGGTCCAATCTCAACATGCTTATTTAAAATTAAATGCTTAGGTGCAAATGCTGGAATGGGAACTGCTGGAGGAGTTGGCATAATTGGTAGTATTTCATCCTCAATGCAAGATACATTTGATGCTTCCATGTTTTTAAAAATAATTTCTCTTGAGATTATTCTACCATTATTATTAGTATTTGTTATTGATTTGTTGTTTAGAAAGCTTAATCTTATTCAAGATGGCGATTTAAAAGTATAAAAAGGAGTGAAAACACAATGAAAAAATATAAAATTATTCCCTTAATTAGCTTATTATTTTTACAACAGCTAACTGGCTGTAAAAGCAATGATTCATCTAACGATGATGAGAGTATAGATGTAAGCTATACCTTAGAGGAAAACGAAAAAGAAGAAAAAATTAATATAAAAAATGGTACATTAAAATCCTTAAGCGATAGTAAAATAACTATTCCTGGAATAAATAATTTAAAAGGAGATCCATTTTCTTCATCTAATTTATTTGGCGAATATATAATAAATTATCCAAGCAAGGAATTATTAAACAACCAAAACATTTTATATACCTCTGCTTATTATTCTAGAAACACCTTTGATAGGGATGATGAATGTATTGAATATACATTATTTAAGGAAGATAATACATATAAGGTATTAAATGTTAAAGCAGGTGGAAACACATTTATTCCTTTTAATGGTTTTGTATTATCATTAAGTAAAAATTGCAATGTATCTTACAATGTAGGTGATGTAATTGATTTAATTGGAGATGTTAATGAATATAAAATTGGCTTTTATAACCAAGATGGTAATAGAATCGTAATAACAAATACAAATAGTATCTCATGGAGCTTTTCTGGCGTAAATCTATATGATAATAATACATTAGATAAGGTAAGTGCTTTACCATACACTTCAATTTCAGCAATAAATTTTTTATACGACAAGAAGAATGGCTCATATAAGGTAGATAAATTTAGATATTTAGAGGCTAATGGTAGAATATATACTAATGTTAATGATGGCTTTGTATTAATGGGCTCTAATAATAAAGATTATCTAACTAATGATAATATTGCTTTACTTGAAGGGGCAAGATTCAATAAAAATGATGAAATAAAGGTTGAGGATGAGGCTTTGGCATTAGAAGAATATCATGAATTTTCTTTAAATTCTACTAATGCATATAAATATCAAAGAAGCTCAAAAGTCGATACAATTAGCTTTTCAATTAAAGAGCGTGATTATCCTGCTACTACCTTACCATGGGGATATGAAATATTAGTTAATAAGGATGGTTATATTATAGAAGTAGGCTCACATGTTAACTATAATAAGGAATGCAAAATTTATGCATTAACTGCTCAAAATAATACAAATGCCGAGACTTTAAATTTATTATTTAGTGAGGTGTTTTTAATTGGAAGTAAAATTAGTGCTATTAATAATTTATTATATGTTGATAACTCACTTGAAACTAGAAGTAAAAATGTTGAAGAATTTGTTAAATATTATGTTTTAGAAAGGCTATATGAATATGAAATGAGTAATTATGCCTATAATTATGAAAAGCTAGAAGAAGCTAAAAATAATGTTGAGCAGATTATTAATGAAAAAAAATCATTATCTAATAAAAATGATATGACCTTAAAATATCGTCAATTTACCTTAATTGGTAAATTAATGCAGCAATATTATCTAGCCATTTCTGCATGCATTAGAAATGAAGCAGTACAAGTAAAATCATGCTGGTATATTGAAGATTTTGACAATAATGACTATAGCCTTGAAACAATTAAGAAAAATCTTTTAAGAATTAAAGAGGCTAACTTTAATGAAATAATTGTTGGAGTAGTTAATAATGGCACTTCTTATTATAATAATTCTAAATATTTTAAATTAAATAGTAAGCTTGCAAACAAAAAATATGGAGAATTTAATAATGACTTTATAAAAGCTATAACTGATGAAGCACATAAGCTAGGTATAAAAGTCTTTGCTTGCTTTACTCCATTTACATCTGGGCTTGAAAATACATTTGCTGAGCTAAAGGATGCTTTTGCATTAACTATTAATGGTAAGGATAGCGTACAAACATCACAAGGAGTTGTAAAAATGCTAGACCCTGCAAATAGCACATTTAAAGAAAAAACAAAGCTAGTAATCGATGATATTTTTGCCTCTAATCCTACGCTTGATGGAATACACTTAGACTATATTAGATATGGGGCCGATAATAATCAGGTTAATTATATGACAGGTGTTACCGAAGCAGCTAGAATTGGCTTTAATAAATATTGTGTTGATAATAACATGTCTTATAGTACGAATACACTTAGCGAGCTTAAAAATAAATTAAAAGGAGATAGTAGATTCTTTACAGCCTTTAATTTATATCAACAATCATTAATTACAGATACTGTAAGATTAATAAAGAATGTTTGCTTAGAATATAATAAGCCTTTAACTTGTGCAATTGCTGATAATTATAATTTAGTTAAAACATGGAAATGCCAAGATTGGGGTAAATGGGCTAAGGAAAAAATTGTTGATGGCTTATATTTAATGGATTATTATTTTGATGAATTTTACGTTGATAAGTATTTCAAAGATATGGCTGAAGCAACTAATAATAAATGCTTATTAGTAGGCGGTATTGATCCTTCATATGCTGGCCTTTCTGCAATTTTTTATCCTCAAGTTGTAAATGGAGCTACTAAGGATAACCGTTCAAGTGGTTTTGCTATATTTGGTACACATACACAAAATGCTAAAAAGGATGGTTGGGATTTACTTAAGGATTCAGCATGGTTTGATTCAATTTCCCCATATGATTCATTATATCAAATATTAAATGCTTCATTTACTTTATTGTTAAAGCGTTGTGATGATATTTATATTAAATATGAAAATCAAACAAGTAAGCAAAAGGAAGAATTAAGTAAAGATATTAATAGCCTATTAGCTATTGCAGGTAAAGAAAGCAAGGATGCTTGCATTAGTGCTATTGATTTATTAATGGATATGTATGATAAGGATTATGCATCAAATGATGCAAATAATCGTATTAAAGAGCAATTTTTATACATTAGAAAGCTTATTGAAACAAAAATGAATATTTTAAGTAAATAAGATATTTAAAAATGATATTATAAAAGGAAATGATATTATCTAACTATATTGCACATAATATCATTTTCTTTTCTTTTTAACGATTAATAATGTATAATATACTTATTAAAAGAGGGAGTAAAGAAAAATGGCAAAGAAGAAAAGAGGAAGAAAACCAAATAAGAGAAAAAATCTTAAATTTATATATATTATAATTATAATTGTTGTTGTAGTCTTTACATGCTATTATTTTAAGGATGAAATAATTGATACAATTTCACAAATAATTAATAATACAAGTAATGATGATAGCTCGTCAAACGATATCTCATCAAGTGAAGAAAGAGAAACTACTACAACATTAGTTAATACAAGATTTAAAAACACTATAAGTAACTGGAGCTTTTCAAATAATGATATTAAAGAAGCTACACCATCATTTAATGAAAATGGTGAATTCAAATTTGAAAATCTAAATGATAAATTAAAATCGCCTTCATTTTCAAGTGTTGATGAAATAACAATTACTTTATTTATTAGCAGCTTTACTAATAATATAAATACTACAGCAAGTGATAAGAATTATATTTTCTTAATTAATGGCTTTAATGAAAGTAATGAGGTTGTAGCAACAATTAAGGTTGATTCATTAACCTTAAATGAAAACATTTTCACTTTAAAAGGAAATAAGATTTCTTATATTGAAATTAGTATGGATGGCTATTATTTAATTAATGATGCAAAACAAACAATTAGCCTACAATCAATTAATGTTAAATGCGATAGTAGCTTAATTACATCAGGAATTGTTGAAAACTATACATATGACAATTTACAAATTTATTTCTTAGAGCTTGGAAGCTATAAAACTGGTGACAGTGTCTTTATAAAGGTAAATGATATTGACATACTAATTGATGCTGGATCTGAAACAACATCAGTACCAACACTTGTTGAATTTATAAATAAGCATTGTACTGATAATAAGCTTGAATATGTAATTACAACTCATGCTCATAGCGATCACTATTCTGGAATGTTTGGAAGTAATAAAAATGGTATAATGTATCAATATAAAATAGATACAATTATTGACTTTGCTTTATCAAATGATACAGAAAGATCTCAATATAAAAAATATCAAGATGCAGTTAATTACGCTATTAGCAATGGGGCAAAAAGATTTTCAGCAGCTGATTGCTTTTATGAAAAAAATGGAGCTAGTAAATCTTATTATTTAGATGAAGTAAATAATATTTCTTTAGATATTTTATATAATAAATATTATTTTGAAAAAAGTAGTGATGAAAATAATTATTCAGTTTGCTCTATGATTAATTATAATGATAAGCATTTTATGTTCACTGGTGATTTAGAAAAAGATGGTGAAGAGGAAATGGCTAAATATTATGATAAATCATCTTCTTTAAAAACATTACCTCATGTTGATTTATTTAAGGCAGGACATCACGGTTCAGCAACATCAAGTAATGAAGCATTATTGGATTTAATTACTCCAGAAATATGCTGTGTTTGCTGTTGTGCTGGCTCATCTGAATATACAAATGCTAATAACAATATATTCCCAACACAAGACTTTATTAATAGGATTGCTAAATATACTGATAGGGTGTATGTTACTAGTGTTTTAAAAGAAAAAGAAACAAGAGAAAATGATGACTTTATCTTTACATCATTAAATGGAACAATTTGTATAAGTAGCAACGGCTCATTAGTTGGAATTAATGCTACTAATAATGTTACTAAACTTAAGGACTCTACATGGTTTAACGAAAAGATTTATGTTATAGATGGAAAGGTTTGTACTGGTAAAGGTAAAAAGGATTTTTATAATGAAAATGATAAAAATGCCTCATTAATCACTAGAAGAACTTGGCCTGAATATTTATAATATAATTAATTAGTATTTAAATATAATATAATGAGGAGGAAAAGAAAATGGAAATTATTACTTTAGTAATTATTGCATTAAGTATTCTTTCAATTGGACTAGGATTATTATTAGGTTTATTTAGGGGATTTGGTAATTCCTTACTTCGTTTAGGATTAATAGTTGTTTCTATTATTTTTGCTTTTATCTTTAAGGATACACTCACTAATTTTATTTTAAATTATAAAATAAATGATGTAACAATTGAGGCAACAATAATTCAAAGTATTCCTGAAGAATATCGAAATGTTAGTGAAATAATTATTCCTATATTAAAGATACTTGCTGGTATTATAACTTTTCTTATAATATTTATAGTATTACAAATAATTACATTTATAATTTTTAAAATATTAAAAATATTTATTAATAAAATTGGTAAAAAGAATAAATTGTTTGGTTTAATAGTTGGCACTGTTCAAGGTATATTAGTTGCACTTACTATATGTGTTCCATTAAGTGGATTAATCAATAACGTTAACAAAATAAGTAATATTAAGGTATATGATAATGAAAAGAAAGAAGAAGTAGCTTTAATTGATGTAAGTCAATTTGATGAATCACTTAATTTAGGATTAAATAAATATCCTTCTTCTTTTATAGGGAAAATTTATATTGAAAACTTTGATTTCTTATTTAAAATGCTTTCTTCAACTACAAATGCTAACAATGAAAAGATAACACTTGATGGACAAATTGATGCATTAGTTTCAACAGTTAGTATTGCTAATGAAGTAATGAAAATATCAAACGTTGATTTTTCTAGCGGTTTGAATGCTAATAATGTTAATGATGTTACTGATATGCTTAGAAATCTTCAAACAATTAAAGATTCATTAGATGATGAATCAATTAATACTATTAACCAATTAGTTAATACAATAGCAAATAATATTTCAGATGAGGCTAATGTCGATTTATCTGATTTTGATTTAAGCACAATTAACTTTAATACTGAAGCTAATGTTATTGATGAGGTTTATAAAGCTTCAAGCAGTGAAAATATTGATGATGTTGATTTCACTGATTTGATTAATAATTTAAAGGATAGTACTCTTATTCTTCCACTTGTTTCATCAAGTGATGTAGTAGTTGATGTAAATGATACTAAAAAGGAAGAAATAAAAGGAACTATTGATTCACTTAGTGATTGTGATGAAAAAACTAAAGAAGACTTAAGAAAACTATTTAATATAGCTGAATAAATAATTATATTATCCAAGAAGATATTTAACTAATTAATATCTTCTTTTTATAAACAAAAAGAATGTTCATTTTTTGAACATTCTTACATAACCTACAAATATTTCGTAGTTACTAGTTTTTCATATGGAGCACGAGTTTTTAGTTCTCCTGCCATTTCAATTATATCCTGAAGCTTATTAAAGCTTTCTTCACTTAAATATAGTGTTTCACTATAAGCTTCTATACTTTTATATCTTTCTACTACCTTAGTAATTGTTTCGATGTCCGTTGATGGGAAATACTTGCTAATCTTTTTAGCAATATCCTTTGCATCATTATTAATTACATAATCAACACCTTTTTTTAAGCCATTGACAAATGATTTTATTTTATCATCATTATCATTCATATAGTTTTTTAATGCAGAAAAGCAAGTATAAGGTATATTACCACAATGCTGTCCAATTGAAGCAACTATATAACCTTCCTTTATTTCTTCCATTTTAGTTGCACTAGGTTCAAATAATGTTACAAAGTCCCCATTACCAGAGCTAAATGCTCCTGCCATTACATCAAATTGTATATCAGTCCTAATATTAATTTCTTTATTAGTAGTATCTCTTCCTACATCATAACCCTTTTGCTTTAAAACATATTCTAAAACCATTTCAGGCATTCCACCTTTTCTTCCACCAATAATGGTTTTGTTTTTTAAAGCATCAAATGAGAATGTTTCATAATCATACTTTTCTCTTGATATTAAAAAACTTCCATCCTTTTGGGTAAGCTGTGCAAAATTAATCGCATAGTTTTCTTGTTTATTGTTATAAACATAAATACTAGCTTCTGGCCCCATTAAACCAATTTGAGCTTCTTTACTTAGAAGGGCAGCCATTGTTTTATCTGCACCAGGTGTCGTAATAATATTTATATCTAATCCTTCATCCTTAAAATAATTTTCATTTAAGCTAACATACATTGGAGCATAAAATATGGATCTTGTTACTTCAGCAATAGTTATTTTATTAGCATTACTTTTACAAGATGAAACCATTAATGGAACAAATAAACATAACAATAAATTTTTCTTATTCATAATAATCCTTCTTTCAATAACAATACATAATATGATTTGTTAATTCATTTGGTTCTATCTTTTTTTATAATGCTTTTCTATTAACATAACAAATAAATACATAATAAATGTTAATATCGCTAATACTAAAATACCCATCATTACTAAATCCATCTTAAATACTTGACCACCGTAAACTACAATATAACCTATACCAAAACGAGATACTAAAAATTCACCAACAATTACACCAACCCACGTTAAACCAATATTTATCTTAACTAAGCTAATAAGATTAAGTTTGTTTGCTGGTAAAACGAGTTTATATAATATTTGAAATTTATTAGCATTAAATGTTTTTAACATTTTTATTTTTTCAGTATCTGTATTATTAAAAAAGTTTAAGGCTGATATTATTGTCATAATAATTGATAAAGAAATAGCAACAACAATAATACCTTTAACACCTGTTCCTGCCCAAACAATTAAAATTGGCGCAAGTGCAGTCTTTGGAAGAGCATTTAACACAACTAAATATGGATCAAGTATTTTACTAAGCTTAGGTGATAAATATAATAAAATAGCTATTAAGATTCCAAATATTGTACCAATCAATAAAGCTATTAAGGTTTCAAGGGATGAATAAAATATATGAATAAATATTTCTTTACTTTTTATATTATCAATCAATAATTGAATAATATTTGAAGGACTAGATACTAAAAATTCATCAATTAATTTGTATTTTGCTAATAACTCCCATGATAATAAAAATATAACTAATAAAGCAATTTGAATGATTAATATTTTTATTTTATTAGTTTTAATCTTTCTTTGATATTGTTTTAACTTATCCATTGTTTAATTCCTCCCATAAAATATTAAAATATTCTTTAAACTTAACACTATTTCTAGCTTTTAAAGGAGTTTTATTATCAATATTTAAATTAATTTTATGCTTTGCTTTAATTGTTGAAGGGCGCTTTGATAAAACATACACATAATCCGCTAAGGCAATTGCTTCACTAATATCATGAGTTACAATTAAAGTTGTCTTTTTTGATTCTTTAATAATTTTATAAATATCTTCTTGAACAATGATTTTGCTTTGATAATCAAGTGAAGAAAATGGCTCATCCAATAATAATATATCAGGATTTAATATTAATGTTCTAATTAAAGCTACACGTTGACGCATGCCTCCTGATAATTGTTTTGGATAATATTCTTTAAATTCATACAAACCATATTTTTTTAAGATTTCATCTATTTTAGATTTATTTATTTCTTTTTTATTTATTTCTAATCCTAAGGTTATATTTTTATAAACATTTCTCCATTCAAATAAATTATCTTTTTGAAACATATAGCCAATTTTTCCATGAATTAAAATATTTCCATCATCTGGTTTAATAAGTCCACTAATTAAATTTAAAAGAGTAGTCTTTCCACATCCTGAAGGACCAACAATAGCTACAATTTCACCTTGATTTACTTTAAATGAAATGTCTTTTAAAACATTGGTTATTTCTTTTTCACTAATAAATGTTTTATTTACTTTATTGAATTCAATATCCATTTTCATCACAACCTAACAATATATATTATTATATTTTATAAAAAAAAGACACAAAAAAAAGACATGCTCTGAGCAAAACATGTCTTTTTAAATTTATTTTTAAAGGATATTAAGTTGGGAAAAAGGTAAAACTATAAATCTATTATGCTAACCATGTATCGATTAATGCTTTTGCAGCATTAATATCACCTGATAGAGTATTATCAATACTTAGCATATATGTAGCTAATGTTTCTACTTCAGCAACATAATTTCTATAAACTTCAAATGAGAATACAGCTTTTGATAAATTAGTTCTTGCAGTAGCTAGCATTTCTAGTAATACAGCATTAACGCCCATTGCTAAGTATTTGTCTCTTGCTTTTTTATAAATAACTTCAATATTAGAATTTGGATTTACTCTTCCATCATATGTAACTTCTGTAAAGTTATATGAAGTATCAATACCATATTCAAACCAACGATCATTGATAAATGTATTATCAGCAGTCTTATAATCAGCAATTACTTTAGCTTCCCATTCAGCAAACTTAGCATCAAATTCAGCTTTATTACTATTTATGTTTTCAGTAGTTGTACCAGTATCTTTATATGATCTATAAGTTGTATAGTAACCATCAATTGTGTTAGTGTATGCAGTCCATTGTGTATCAGTGAATTTAGCAAATTTTTCACCAACTGGTACTAAATCAGTTGCTGTACCTAAGAAGTCAGCTTTATAATGAGTTTCAAAAGCAGTTAATGATTCTCTTAATGCAACATCTTGATTATAAGCAGTTACCTTAACTCCATGTAATGTTGTAGCTTCATCATAAACAACTTTAACAGCTGCAGTGTATGCTTCAATTGGTTTTTCAACACCATTTTGTAACTCAATGTATAAAGATGTAGCATTGCCAATTGCTTCAATTCTCTTAACTAAATCATCCTTTTCAGTAGCACTTAAACCGGCAACGAATGCAGTATCTAAATAAGTACCAGATTCAACTAAGCTAGTTTTAATTGTATTAACTTTTGCATCTTTATCTTGTAATGCATTAGCTAAAGAATCAGCTTCTTTTGTAATTGCATTAACTCTTCCTTTATATTCATCTAATCTTGTTTTAACTTGTTCTGCAGTTTCACTAGCGCTACCAGTGAATGTTTCGATTTTTTCAAATTGCATACCATAATTGTTCTTTACATAATCACCAAGAATAGTATCAATTTCAGTATTAACATGTTCGATTGCATCATGTTTAGCTTTTCTTCCATCTAATACGTAATTATATTTAGTTGTAAAATCAACAACTGCATCATTAAATGCTTTTGTATCAGAAGCAACCTTAGCACCATCAATAGCAGCTAAAGCATTTGCTTTTTCTTCGTCAGTTAAACCTTCAAAGCCTGCCACATCAAATGACCACTTACTAGCTAAAGCAGCAGCTTCATTCTTCATTGCAGTGATTTCAGCTGAACTAAAGAATGTAACAAATGTTCCAGTTGAAACAACTGTTAAAGCATTAGTTGCAGGAACACCTGTAGCAACTTCATATGTGCTTTCTCCAGTAACACGTACAGTCTTTTCTAAAGTGTTATCATAAGATAAAGCTAAATTAGTAACATTGCTTACTAAACCATGTACACGTGTTTCTTCTGTTCTAATCTCATCAAGATTTTCCATTGCACTTGCTGGTTTCATAGTAATAGCAGCTAACATTGCTTTATAATGTGCTTTTTCAGCATCATTTAAATATTTAGTTGCAGTTTCAAATTTAACATTTTCATCAACAACAACAGTATCAGTTGAAGTTCCATCAATTACCTTTTCAAGTTTTGTTTTTAAAGCAGTGAATTCAGCATCTGCAGTCTTTTGTTTTCTATCTAATTCTTCAATGTCTGCATATACTTGTCTTGCAGCAGCTAATTCTTCAGCTTCTCCAGTATATACTGCAGTTACATCAGCAACTGTCTTTTCTCCATTTAAAACTACATTTGTATGTGTTAATCCACCTATTGCATAATCATATTTTGCAACAATTTCAGCATATTTTGCTAAAGCTTCTGCTTGCTTTTCTGCTGATAAATTACCAGCTGCAACCCATGTGCTTAAATCGCTCTTATATTGTTCTAATAATGCAGCTTCTTTATTTTGGTTAGTAGCTAATTCTACTAATTTATCCATAACTGCATATTGATTATTCTTAACAACATCATAATCACCTTGAGTAGTAGCTTCAGTTACAACTTCAATAGCATCAATTGCATCTTTTACAGAAGTAACATATTCAGCATTAAATTTGCTATCAACAATCACAGTTAAAGCTTCAACAGCCTTTTTAGCAGTAATCTTCTTATCAGCAAGTTCACCTTTAACATAAATCTTATATACATTGAATTTTAATTCAGCAAGCTTAGTTTCAAGTTCAGCTGTTGATTCTAAAGCATCATAATCAACTACAGGATTATAATTATTAACTTCATCAACTAAATTACCTTTTGCAGCTATATCAAGTTCTACTAAAGCATTAATCTTTTCAATAATTTCAGTTTTATATGCTGCAAATTTTCCAGCAAATGCTGCTTTTTCGCAAACAACGTTTACTTTTTCAGCTACAGCTGCTAAATTAGCATTAGCTTCATCAATTGTTGCATCTAATGTAGTAACATCACATAAAGCTAAATTCATAAGGCCAGTATTTAAAGCCTTTTCAAGGTTTCTTAATTGTTTAATTTTAACAGCTTCAGTTAATTCTTCGCCATCAATTTTAAATGATCCACCCATAGCTAAAACATTGTTCATACCTTGTTCCATTTTATCACGTAAAGTATAGTAATTATCAAACAATGCATTAACCTTAGATACCTTTGTTTCTCTTGCAGCATCACTTACAACTGAAGCAATTGCTGTAACTTGTTCTGATAAACTATTAATGTTTGCAGTGTGTTGAGAAGTTAATTCAGTTAAAGCTGATAAGCCAGTTTTTGTAGTATTAACTGTTTCAGTTATTGCAGCAACTGTAGTATTTAAAGATTCAACTGTTGTCTTTAAAGCAGTAACTGATTCAGTAGTTGCCATATTAGCAACTGTTTCTTTTAATGTTGCAACTGTATTAGCTGTTTGAACATATTCAGCCTTGAATGTTTCAACTGTTTCTTTAAATGTATTAAAAGAAGTAGTATCCAATTTTTTGTTAATATTAGAGTTTAAAGTGTCATAATCAGCAATAACTTCATCAAGAGTATCGCCAAGTTCTTTTAAAGAATTATTTGTTGATGTCTTTAAAGTGTTAATTGCTTTAGTAGTTTCAGTCTTTGCAGTTTCAATTGCAGCATTTAATTCAGTTTTAGCATCTTCAATTGATTTGTTAGTTGCAGTAATGTCAGTAATATTCTTTTCAATCTTCTTTAATGCATCAGTTAAATCCTTTGTTGTTTGTGTATCAGCAGCTGCTAGAGCATCAGTAGTTGCTTTGATTGTAGCTTTTGCATCTTCAATTGATTTTTCTAATGCGCTCTTCATAGCAGCATCAGCTTCAGTTAATTGTTTGTCAGCAGCTTCAAGTGCTGTTTTGGCACTGTTAAGTTTGCCTTCTAAGTCTTTTAAACTAGCTTGAGTTTCATTCTTTAATGTTTCGTTATCCTTTTTAACGTCAGAAATGTTTGTATCAAGCTTTTCATTTGTGCGAGTATTATTTACTAATGAAACTGTAAGAACAGTTGCAAATAGTGCTACAGAAATACCAGCAGAAATAATTACAGATTTCTTTCCCATTTTCCTTTTTTCTCCTTAATGTTGTTTTACAACAAGCCGTGGGTATATAAATACCCTACGATTTTACGATTTTATTATATATATGTATATATATTTTGTCAACACTTTTTTGTTCTTTTGCCAAAAAGCACCATTTTATTGGACTGCTTTGCAATAATAGCAAATTCTTGTACTTTTTCTTTTCGTTTCATGAAAACTAAATGCCTTTATGTGATTTTCGTCGATTTTTCAACTTTGATAATTTGACTACAAAAGCACTTTTTAATGTTTCTTAATTAAAAAGTAATCATTTTATCGGGCTTTATAGCCCCTCATAAAACATTTATGTACAAGTTAAGTGTTGGTGTAAAGGTATTTTGCTACCTATTAATATATATACACACTATAACTGTATGTCTAATTATAAACAAAATTTTTCAAAAAATCAAGCCTTATTATACAAAATCATATGCAAAATCGGCCTGATATTCGTTAAAATATATGATCTTTTATATAAAAAGATGTCAAATTACAGTAATCTGACATCTTAAATATCTAATAATCTAATAAGTTAGCCAAGGATTTGCTTCTAAGTACTTTTCTACAGTTTTGCTTGCAATTTTACTGCGTTTCATTTTAGTAATTGCTTTTTCAATATCTTCTTTATTTGTATAAGATGATAATTTACAGCTTTCATCAATAAATCCTATGAAATTATATAATTCACCATCACTATAATCACTTGCTTTTCCTTTCCAGAATTTGATTTGTTCCTCTTTCTTATCGTT
Source organism: uncultured Bacilli bacterium (assembly GCA_934215405.1). GTDB lineage: Bacteria > Bacillota_I > Bacilli_A > RFN20 > CAG-631 > CAKPXW01. The sequence goes on from CAKPZU010000018.1 coordinate 21,480, forward strand.
TCCTGGAATAATGTCATCAAATGAAACCAATGTTTTTAATGAGTCAGATTTATTATTCTTTTCATTCATGGCAACAATTATATTTGGTAATGAATTACGCAAAATGTCATTATCAACAACTGTTTCAATAAATGCCTTATTTTGATAAATCGTAATGTCACTTGCTTCTTTACCAACTAAAGCATCAAAATATCCGCTAGTTTTTAAACTAATTATAGCATTCACAAATTTTGAAACATCACTTTCGGCATTATTAGTATTAACTGTAGTATAAACATATTTAGTTATATCATTAATACCTTCAACTGATATTTCGTTTTTGTCAATAATTCTTGTTAGTGATAAAACTCCATTAAAGTATGAAGGATCATTGTTTGCTTCAACAACTTTATTTCTTAAGTTCGTTGCAAGTAGTGTTGAGCTAAATATTGTCTTAACATCGTTTTCTGTTAGCTTAAATACTATTGAGTTATCATCATTTAATGTAAAGTTAATTGATGAAAAGCTACAATCTTTAGATTTCACTTTTATAGCATTTAAGGCTTTAAATAGTTTTAATAGCTCGGCGCTTTCAATATATGTTTGTGAATCTTTTCCTATAGCAAATGTCTTACTATACATATTATCAAGGAAAATTAATTCACTATTACTATCAAAGGCATTTTTGATTTGCTTTGAAATAGAAGCAACTAAAATTCTAGAATTAAAGATTTCTTCATATTCTGAATCACTCTTTTGATAAATATCGCTTTCTTTAATTGTTGCTGATGAATTAATTTTTGTTTCATCACTCTTTAAAGTTGAAATTGAATTTACAAAATCAACTAAATCAGATTTTTTAATATATTTTTCATTAATTATTCCATCATTTGGAACAACCAATAGCTCAGCATTTTTATCATCTAATAGTATACTTGATATTTCTTTTGTAACAATATATGAATTTGTTAATGGATCAATACATTTCTTTAGTTGACCATATGTTAATGATGCAGGATTAATTAAATCATTAATCTTTTTAACGTTTGAAGGATCTAATGCTTGCTTAGTACTCTTTAATGCAATCATTAAATTAGTAAATTCTTCTTCTGTAATTATTAACTTATTAATATTATTATACTTTTCAAATTCAACGCCTAAATCATTATCTTCGAGTTTTAAAGACGTTACATTATCTTTAATAAATGATGAAGCAGTAGCACGAAGAATAGTTGATTTAAAATTATCATTATCTGATTCGTATTCTAATAATAATTCATCAACAAAGTTTGAATCACTTGAAAGCTTACTATTTAAATCTTTTATTGGAGTATCTTTAAAGACGCTACCCATTGAGTTTAATAGCTTTTCAATTTCTCCTTCATTAATATATTTAACATCATTTTGAGTTTCAACAATTTTATCTAATACTATAACTTGTTTTACATCTAATATTTGTTTAGAAATAGTAGCATTTAAAATATATGAATTCTTTAATGTTGTTGAATATGAGTTAGAAAGCTTATTAAGTGTTAAAGAGTTAAGCATATTATTACTATTAGTTAATGATTTAATATCTAAACCTGCAAATAGTATATCTAATGATTTTAAAACATTAACAATTTCAGTTTTACTAATGATATTATTTTCATCATTTGCTTCATTTGGATATACAATATCTTGAACATCACTTATTTTTTTAGTCATTGTTGTTCTTAGAATATATGATTCTTTAATTTCATTTGCTGATTGAGCAAGCTTTTGTAATTTAATATTGTCAACATTGATATTATTAATTGCTGATTCATTTCCAAGGACATCTACTAAAGAAGTGATTAGAGACTCTAATTCATCCTTTTTAATTAGTATGTCACCATTGATGCTTTCACAAGCAAGGCTTGAAGGCATTTCTATGCTTTCATTATTTGCTAACTTATCAGTAATAGTTGCTCTAAAGATTAACGAATTATTGATGTTTTGTAAATTATCCTTGAATTTTGAAAGTTTTATATCATCGATATTGTTAATATTATTAATAGTAGTTTCTTCACCTAATACATTTACTAAAGCTGTAATTAAATTATCAACCTCTTCTTGCTTGATTA
>CAKPZU010000019.1 GCA_934215405.1 uncultured Bacilli bacterium
GATGACGTTTATGCAACTGCAGGAACAGAAATTGAACTTCCTATACCTAATAAAAATAATTATGTTTTTGATGGTTGGTATAAGGATAGTAGTTTAAAAATTAAGGCTAATGAAAAAATCGAATTACATAATTCCCAAACATTATATGCCAAATGGATTGATGAAACATTTGAAGTTAGCTTTGCATCTGATCATGGTTCATTTATTGAAAAGCAACAATTTATATCAGGTACAGTAATTAATGAATTACCAATTCCAGTAAGAGATGATTATATATTTAATGGTTGGTATAATGATTCATCATATAAAGATAAAGTACAATATCCATTTAAAATTACTGCTGATATGACAGTATATGCAAAGTGGACTGCAAATTTCATTGGCATTTCTTCACTTTATGATCTTAATAGGATATCAAATATGAATCAAAATTATAGATTATTAAACGATATTGATTGTAAAAATTCAACAATTAATTCAATTGGAACAAAAACCAATCCATTTAAAGGCTCATTTAATGGGAATGGTCATTTTATAAAAAATGCTAGACTCGATTTTGAATATGATGGTGAAGAAGCATTAGGCTTATTTAATTATAATGATGGAATTATTAAAAATGTAAAATTTACTAATGCTAATGTTTCGTTGAATAAAAAAAGTACAGCGAAAACATTCTTCAAACTAGAACATTTTGGAACTTTAGTTGGTGTTAATGATGGAACAATAGAAAATTGTAGCCTAAATGCTAACATTGATATTAATAATAATAACCTTTCAAGTAGAATACTAACAATAGGTGGTATATGTGGCTATAATTTGTCATACATTATCAATACAATGTTTAATGGAAATATTTATTATACAGGTGTCGATGATCCACATACTTATTATGTTGGCTTGATTTGTGGGAAGTCAGAAAAAAATGGCTTAATTAATAAATGCCTTTCAAGTGGAAATGTAAGTACAGACAAGACTGGTGGCTCTTGGATGTTTGTAAGTCATTATATTGGCGGTATATGTGGATATAATGATGCAAGCATTAGTCAAACATTGTTTTAGCAGGAACATTTACTTTATTACAAACAAATAAATACACTGCCTTAAAAGACTCTTCAGTTAGTGGAAAAAAAGATAGTAATTCAAAATTAACAAGAATTTATCGAGGTGGAAATGTTTCAACTAAGGATATATCTGCAATTTCTACTTATAATTTAGATTCAAAATCTTGGTATCTTAATTCTGCAAATTTAGGACTTTCTGAAGATATATGGAATTTAGATAATCTTGATTATGACAATTATATTTATCCATCTCTTAAGTAGTTAAAGTAGTGTTATTGTTTTATTAACAATATAGAAAAATAATAATAAAGTCCCATTTTATATAAATACTATTGGATTTTTTAATGCTTTAAATGTTAAATAAAATTATTTGTTTTTATTTGACACTTTTGTTAAAATTAAATACAATATATATGGCTTTTAAAATTAATTAATTCTATTAATTAAAAACAAATGAAAGGTAGGTAATATTTGTTTATTCATTTAAACAAATAAATTAGATTATGAAAATAAAATGGAAAGATTTAATGTGCTTTAGTTTAATGCTTACAGGTGCTTTTTTTATGGCTTCATGTAATAATAACATTTCAAATTCAAATGATAATTCATCAATTGAAGAATCATCAAGCAGCGATTTATCAAGTAGTGAAATATTCGATGATCAAAAAGAGTATACTTACGTTTTAGATAATATTGAATATAAGCTTTTTAATAAAGAAGCAACAGTTATTAAAGCAGTAAACGATAGTGTAACATCAATATCTATTCCCAAAAATATTCAATATGAAGACATTGATTTTAAAGTAACAAAATTTGCATTTGCTGCTTTTAGTAATTGTAATCAGCTTGAAGAAATAACTCTTCCATTTATTGGCGAAAGTGCAAAAGATAGACAATATTTAGGCTATTTATTTGGTGCTAATACCTATTGGGACAATAATATAGAAATTCCATCTACCTTAAAAGAAGTAAAAATTTTAGAAGGGGTTCTTAACATTAATGAATTTGCCTTTTCAAATTGTAGTAATTTAGTAAAGGTAGATTTACCTAATACAATAATAAATATAGGAAACAATGTATTCGATGGCTGTATAAATTTAACAAGCATTGAAAATTTATCTAATGTTATAGGTATAGGAATTGAAGCATTTAGAAATTGTAGTAGCTTAACAAGCATTGATTTACCTAATATAGCTATTATTGCAAATAATGCCTTTGAAGGCTGTAGTAGTTTAACAAGCATAGGAAAAGCAAATAACCAATTAATAATTGGAAACAATGCTTTTATGGAATGTAATAGTTTAACAAGCATTGAAGCAACAAATGGTATCTTAGCTATAGGAACTGAAGCTTTTAAAAATTGTAATAGCTTAGCTAGTATTTCATCATTAGAGGGCTTAGATGAAATTGAACCAAACGCATTTAATGGCTGTAGCAGTTTATCAAATATTGAATTACCAAACACCTTAAAGGAAATTGCAAATAATGCATTTGAAGGCTGCAATAGCTTAACACACATAGAAATACCAAATAGTGTAACCAAAATTGGCTATGGAGCTTTTATGAATTGTAGTAAGCTAGAAGAAATGACATTACCATTTGCTTTTTCAAGCCTTACGGATATATTTTTAAATAATGATTATATGAGTGAGGATTTAAAAAAAATAAAAATATTAGAAGGATGCACAGAAATTACTGGAAGAGCATTTGATAGCTGTAGTAGCCTTACAAGTATTGAACTACCATCAAGTTTAACAAATATTTCTCCATATGCTTTTACTAATTGCACATCCTTAAAGGAAATTAATCTTCCAAGCAATTTGAAAACTATTGGAGATAATGCTTTTAGTGATTGTACAAGCTTAATTGATATAGAAATTCCAAATAGTGTAGAAAATATAGGAGAATATGTATTCTCAAACTGCAGTAGCCTAACAAGCATAAATATACCTAATAATATTGAAAGTGTTTCTAATGGCTTATTTTTTAATTGTAGTAGCTTAGTAAGCATTACAATTCCAAATAATATAACAAAAATAAATTATGAGGCATTTGAAAATTGTAATAGCTTAGTAAATGTAATAATGCCAGAAGGATTAAGCATAATTGGAAGTGGTGCTTTTTCAAATTGTAATAGTTTAAAAGATATAAAAATACCTACAAATGTTAAAGAAATTGAAGAGGGTGCTTTTTCAGACTGTGAAAATATAGTAGAAATAGCTATACCAAGTAGTGTAACGCGCATTGGCTTTTGTGCCTTTGAGGGTTGTAATAGCCTTGAAAAAATGATATTACCATTTATTGGAGAAAGTAAAGAATTAAACCCATTTTTAGCTTATATATTTGGAAATCCAGCAAGCTATAGTGATGAAAATAAAATTCCACTTAGCTTACAAGAAATAGAAATACTAGATGGCTGTAGTAGTATTGGTGATGATGCCTTTAACAATTACAATCTTATAAGTAGTATAAAATTACCTAATAGTGTAACAAGTATTGGATCTAAAGCCTTTTATAATTGTGAATTTTTAGCGAATATTGAAGGACTTGCTAATGTAGCTAGTATTGGTAATGAAGCTTTTAAAAATTGTAGCAATTTAATTGAAATATTAGGCCTTAATAGTATTACAAATATTGGAAATAATGCTTTTGAGGGTTGTAATAATTTAAAGGATATTGAAATAGCAAATACAGCAACTATAGGAAGCTTTGCTTTTAAAAATTGTAGTAACTTAGTAAACGTAAAAGCTAAAAATGGCTTAGCAGCTATTAATGATTGTGCTTTTTATAGCTGTAATAGCTTAACAAGCATTGAAACACTAAATAATGCTACTTATATTGGTAATCTTGCCTTCTTTGGCTGTAGTAGCTTAAAGAGCATAGAAATTCCAAGTAGTGTAAGCATTATTAGTAATGGCGCCTTTAAAAATTGTAATAGCTTAGAGGAAATGACATTACCATTTATTGGTGAAAGCATTGAAACAAATACATTTTTAGGCTATATCTTTGGAAATAATTCTGATGATTTACAAAACATTAATAGCCTTGTTCCAAATAGCTTAAAAACAATAAAAATAGCACAAGGCTGTACTAGCATTGGTGATCGTGCAATAGATGGCTGCAACAATATAACAACTGTAGAATTACCTTCTAGTTTAAAAAGCATAAATTATTCTGCATTTAGGAATTGTAGCTCAATAGTTAGCTTAGATTTTCCTAGTAATTTAAACAATATTGGTGCTTTAGCCTTTGCTAATTGCCAAAGCTTGGTAAATATAAAACTTCCAAATAGTGTAATAAATATCGGTGATGAAGCTTTTTCTTATTGTAAAAGCCTAGTAAATATTGAACTTTCAAATAGCTTAGCAACTATTGGAGCTTTAGCTTTTGAAGGCTGTAGTAGCTTAAAAAATATTGAAATATCAAATAGTGTAACAAGTATTGGTAGTGGAGCCTTTTATGACTGTACTAGTTTAGAAGAAATGACATTACCATTTGTCGGAGGAAGTAAAGATACAAATACATATTTAGGCTATATTTTTGGAGCAGGACTTTATCAATATGATTATAATCAATTAATGCCTAAAAGTTTAAAAACAATAAAAATAAGTGAAGGCTGTAAAAGTATAGAAAATAGAGCCTTTATGTATTGTGGGAATATTACTACTATAGAACTACCTGCTAGTGTAACAATTATTAAGGAAGAAGTCTTTAGATATTGTACTAGCTTAGTTAATATAAAAACATTAAGTAATGTTATTAGTATTGGTGAAAAAGCTTTTGCTAATTGTACTAGCTTAGAGGATATTGGGGTATTAAGCAGTATATTAAATATTGAAAGCACTGCTTTTGCTAATTGTACTAGCTTAAAAAGCCTTGTAATAGAAAATGAAATGGAAAATATAATGGGCTATGCATTTAGTGAATGTAGTAGCTTAACAAATGTTACTATTAATAAAATTAAAACAATTGCTCATTCTGCTTTTGAATATTGTAGTAATTTAACTACCTTTAATGTGGCAGGTATAGATATAATTGAGGACTATGCATTTAGTTATTGTAGTAATCTAAAAGCAATTAATTCTTTAAATGGCTTAACAAAAATTGGAAGTGAAGCTTTTTCAAACTGTAGTAGTTTAACAAGCATAGAAATACCAAGTAGTGTTTCTATTATAGGTAATAATATATTTTATAATTGTAGCAAGTTAGAAAAATTAACACTTCCATTTGTTGGAAAAGAAGATAGTATAGATGGAACATTATTATATTTATTTTCATTAGGAGCTTATAATACTAATGATATTCCAAGTAGCTTAAAGGAAATAGTAATATTAGATGGCTGTAAAAATGTTGGAAATTACGCATTTAATGATTGTAAAAATATTACAACTATTTCATTACCTAATAGTATTGTAGCTATTGGAAATGGGGCATTTAAAGGCTGCTATAGCTTGGCAAATATTAAAATACCTCAAAGTGTCAAAAGTATTGGGGCTAATACCTTTGATGGCTGTAGCAGTATAACAAGCATAAATATTCCTAATGGCTTAGAAAAATTGGGTGATAGTGCCTTTGCTAATTGTAATAACTTAGTATATAATTCATATAATGATGGAAAATATTTAGGTAATGAAGCCAATAAATATTATGTTTTAATTTCTTATCCTAATACAAAAGAATCTGTTTTAATTCATGATGAAACAAAAATTATATATAGCTCGGCCTTTGCCTATAATGAAAATTTAACAAATGTGGTTTTACCAAATAATATAATAAATATCGGACAAAAGGCCTTTGCATCATGCAATAATTTAGTTAGCATTACTTTACCTGATAGCTTAAAATTCATTGAAGCTAAAGCCTTTTATGATTGTAAGAATTTATTAAGCATAGAAATACCTTCTAATGTAACTACAATTTCACCATCGACCTTTTATGGCTGTAATAAGCTTAATGCAGTAAAGCTAAATGGTGCTTGTAGTTCCATTGGCGATTATGCATTTTATAGCTGCAATAATTTAGAAACATTTAATTTTATAAATAGCTTAGTAAGTATAGGAAACTATGCATTTAATAATTGCTATAAGCTAACAAATGCAGATTTATTAAATGTAACTAATATTGGTAATTATGCATTTAATAATTGTAAAGGTATAACGACTGTTAATATGCCAAGCATAGTAAGTATTGGAAACGGAGCTTTTAATTGCTGTAGTAGCTTAATAAGCCTTGACTTACCAGCAAGCCTTACAAGTATAGGTGATTATGTATTTGAGGATTGTAGTAGCTTAGTAAGTATAAAGGTTGATATTAATAATAAGGTGTACGATAGTAGAGATAATTGCAATGCTATAATTGAAACACTTAATAATAAATTAATAAAAGGCTGCAATAATACGATAATGCCAAATAGCGTAGTAAGTATTGGCTTTGCCGCATTTAGAGGCTGTAAGGACTTAAAAAATATTAAGCTCCCATCTAACTTAACTAGCATTGAGGGTTATACTTTCTATGGCTGTAGTAGCTTAACTAACGTTACCTTACCAGCAAGCTTAACAAGCATAGGAGAATATGCATTCTACGAATGTAAAAGCATAACAAATATAGAAATTCCAAATAATATTAATACTATTAACAAATATACCTTCTATGGCTGCAATAGCTTAATGGAAGTAAAAATATCAAATGAATGTAGCGAAATTAAAAGATCTGCCTTTGAAAACTGTAGTAGCTTAAAAAATATCAATCTGCCAGCAACCTTAGTTAATATTGATGATAATGCTTTTAAAAGATGTAGTAGCTTAACAAGCCTTGAATTACCTACAAGCTTAACAAGCCTTGGTAATTCAGTCTTTAATGGCTGTAGTGGACTTGAAAATATAAATATTCCAAATAGTGTAAATCAAATAGGAACTTCAGTTTTTGAAGATTGTATTAGCCTAACAAAAATAGTGCTTCCAAATAGCGTAACAGAAATAGGCTATGCAACCTTTAAAAATTGTAAGAAATTAGCTAATATAACAATGATGACAGGTATAACATTTATTGGCGATTATGCCTTTGATGGTTGTAGTAGCTTAAAAAGTATTGTCCTTTCAGAAAATATAACAAGCATAGGATATTTTGCTTTTAATGGCTGTAGTTCCTTAAAAAGTATAGAAATTCCAAATAAAGTTGAAACTATTGGAAGTGATGCCTTTAATGGCTGCTATGATTTAATGATTTTCTGTGTAGCTACATCAAAGCCTAATGGCTGGGATATTAATTGGAATAGCTCTAATTGCATAGTAGTTTGGAATTGTAAAAAAATATAAAGAAAAAAAGCAATCATTGAATAAATCTTTGATTGCTTTTCCTTTAGCATCTAACTATTTCTATTAAAACCTTGACCATCTTACGCATTTGAGTAAGAGATACATACTCATATCTACCATGGAAATTATAGCCGCCATCACCAAGGTTAGGACAAGGAAGGCCCATAAATGAAAGCCTAGCTCCATCAGTTCCACCCCTAATTGGTTCAAATTCATAAGGTATATCTAATTTCTTATAAGCATCCGTTACTTTAGCTAATACCTCAGGATGCTTTTCAATTATTTCTTTCATGTTTCTATAGCTTTCTTTAATATCAACACTAACAAAATCATTATTATATTTTTTATTAATAATATCACGAGCATTATAGAAATCTTGTATTTGTCTTTGAATAATATCAAAGTTATGATTTCTAATAATATAATTTAATGTTGTATTTTCACAATCACCATTAAAATCACATAAATGATGGAAGCCTTCATAGCCTTGAGTATTTACAGGTAATTCATTATGAGGTAGTAAATCATCAAATTCCTTAGCAAGTAAAATGGAATTAACCATTTTATCTTTTGCTGATCCTGGATGGATTGAAACACCTTTAACATTAACCTTAGCGCTATAAGCATTAAAGTTTTCATATTCAATATAATTAATATCGCCACCATCAATCGTATAAGCATAATCACAATTAAAGAATTTAACATCAAAGTTATCAGCTCCACGCCCAACTTCCTCATCAGGAGTAAAGGCAATTTTAATTGTTCCATGCTTTAAGCTTTTATCATTAATAATACGATAAGCACTTTCAATAATAATAGCAATTCCAGCTTTATCATCAGCACCAAGTAAGGTAGTACCATCAGTAACAATTAAAGTTTCATTAACATTCTTTTTTAATGATGGAAAATCACTTACCTTCATAGTAAGATTTTCATTTAATTTAATATCACTTCCATCATATTTTTCTATAATTCTTGGTTTAATATTAGCTCCACTACAATCAGGAGAAGTATCCATATGTGCTATAAAGCCAATTGTTTTAGCATTTTCTACATTTCCTTTAATTGTGGCATAAACTATTCCATATTCATCAACTAAAACATCACTACAGCCAATGCTTTTTAATTCGTTTTCTAAATATTTTGCTAATAATAATTGCTTTTTAGTAGATGGTGTAGTAGATGAATTATCATCACTTTGAGTATCAAAAGATACATATTTTAAAAATCTTTTTTCAATATCCATAAATAAATCCTCCACATAAAGTATAGCACTATAGTTAATGATATTTAATAAATAAAAGTGTAAAAATCATTATTTTATTAAATAAAATAAAAATAAAGCATTTTTTTAAGCAAAAAAGAAAAATAAGTAGTATAATAGATACGTTAGACTAAAAGGAGAACAAAATGAAGAAAGTATATGAATTAGAGTTCTATGGAAGAACTTTAAAAGTGGAAGTTGGAGAACTTGCCAAACAAGCTAATGGAGCTGTTTTAGTACGTTATGATGATACAGTTATTTTATCAACAGCATGCTGTGCAAAAGAAGCAAAAACTGGAATTGACTTTTTCCCATTAACTGTAACATTTGAAGAAAAGCTATATTCAGTTGGAAAGATCCCAGGCTCATTTTTACGCCGTGAGGGAAGACCTAGTGAGCATGCTATATTAACAGCACGTATTATTGATAGACCAATTAGACCATTATTTGATGAAAACTTTAGAAATGAAGTTCAAATCGTTAACTATGCACTATCTGTTAATCCAGATGTTACACCTGAAATGACAGCATTATTTGGTTCATCATTGGCATTATGTATTTCTGATATTCCATTTTCAACACCAGTAGCTGGTGTTAAGGTTGGTTATGTAGATGGTAAATTTATTACTAACCCAACAAGAGAAGAAATGGAAAAATCATTAATTGATTTAACTGTTGCTGGAACTAAAGAAGCTATTAACATGGTTGAGGCTGGTTCAAAAGAAGTAAGCGAAGACTTAATGCTTGAAGCATTAATGTATGGACATGAACAAATAAAAAAACTAGTTGAATTTGAAGAAAAAATCATTGCTGAAATTGGTAAAGAAAAGATGGTTGTTGAATTATTCAAGGTTGATGAAGCTATTCAACAAGAAGTATTTGCTAAGTGTAAGGATGATTTAGTAAAAGCTTGTAGAATTGAAGGAAAACTAGCTAGATATAATAAGATTGATGAATTAACACAAGCTGTAATTGATGAATATGAAGCTAAAGAATATGAAAGTGATGAACAACATGATTATGTAATGCATCAAGTTGAAACAATCACTCACGATATCGTAAAAGATGAAGTAAGAAGATTAATTTCTGTTGATAAAATTAGACCTGATGGTAGAAAGCTTGATGAAATTAGACCTCTTAATTCACAAGTTGATATTTTACCAAGAGTACATGGCTCAGCTTTATTTACACGTGGTGAAACACAAGTATTATCAATTACTACACTTGGAGCATTAGGTGATCAACAAATTTTAGATAATCTAAATCCTGATGAAGAATTAAAGAGATTTATGCATCATTATAATTTCCCACCATTTTCAGTTGGTGAGGTTGGTAAAATGGGAAATCCTGGAAGACGTGAAATCGGTCATGGAGCATTAGGTGAAAGATCACTTCTTCAAGTTATGCCAAGTGAAGAAGAATTCCCATATACTGTACGTGTAGTATCTGAGGTATTAGAATCAAATGGTTCTTCATCTCAAGCTTCAATTTGTGCAGCAACAATGTCATTAATGGCTGCTGGTGTACCAATTAAACGTCCAGTTGCTGGTGTTGCAATGGGATTAATTTCAACTGGTGATTTAAATGATCCAAATTGCCCTTATACAATTTTAACTGATATTCAAGGTCAAGAAGACCATTATGGTGATATGGACTTTAAAGTATCTGGTACTACAAAGGGTATTACTGCTTTACAAATGGATATTAAAATTAAAGGTATTACAAGAAATATCTTTAAGGAAGCTTTAGCTCAAGCTCATAAGGGTAGAATGGAAATTCTAGATAACATGATGGGAGCTATTAGTGAGGTTAGACCTGATGTATCAAAATATGCTCCAAAGCAAGATAGCTTTGATATCAATCCTGATAAAATCCGTGATGTTATCGGTCAAGGTGGTAAAACAATTAATGAAATTATTGCTCAATGTGATAATGTTAAAATTGATATTTCTGATGAAGGAAGAGTTGTTATTTACCATCAAGATAGAGAAGCAATTAATAAAGCAAAAGATATTATTTTAGGTATTACTAAGGAAGCTAAAGTTGGAGAAATTTATACAGGTAAGGTTGTAAGAATTGAATCATTTGGTGCTTTTGTGAACCTATTTAAGGGTTGCGATGGCTTACTTCACGTTTCAAAGATTTCTCATGAAAGAGTAAATCATCCAAAGGATGTTTTAAAAATTGGTGATGAAGTAAAAGTAATTGTTACTGAAATCGATGATAAGGGTCGTGTAAATGTTTCAATGAAGGATTTACTTCCTCGCCCTGAAAAGAAAGAAAAAGAAGTTAAAGGATAAAAAATAAGAGTCACTATTGTGGCTCTTTTGCTTAAAGGAGCTAATATATATGATAAAAGAAAAAAGCTGTGGAGCAGTTTCATATATAATAAAAGATGGAGTCTATTATTTTTTAATTGAGAGAATGAAACAAGGTCATTTTTCTCTTCCAAAAGGCCATGTTGAAAATAATGAGAGTGAAGTAGAAACTGCAATTCGTGAAATAAAAGAAGAAACAAATTTAGAAGTAATTATTGACACTTCCTTTAGAGAAACTATTTCTTATAGCCCTTATAAGGATTGTATAAAGGATGTTATATTCTTTGTTGGTAAAATAACTAGTAATGATATTAAATGTCAAGAGGCTGAAGTAAGTAATATTAGCTTTTTACCCTTTGATGAGGCCTATAAAATATTAACCTATAAGGAAGATAAAAACGTTTTATTAAAGGCTTATTTATATTTATTAAAAAATAATAAGAAAAAATATATAATAATTGGTTGTCCAGGTAGTGGAAAATCTTATTTTTCAAAATATTTAACAAAATATACTAATATACCTTTATATCATTTAGATATGCTTTATTGGTATGATAATTATAAGCCTATTAGTAATGAAATGCTACTTAAAAAAGAAAATGAAATAATGAAAAATGATAGCTATATTATTGATGGCCATTTCCAAAACACCTTAGAAAATAGAATAAAAAATGCAGAAGTAGTAGTATTCTTTAGCCTTCCTTCTAAAACATGTATAAATGGTGTTAAACATCGAATAAAATCAAATGAAATAAGAGATGATATTCCTATTACTTGTAAGGAAGAGGAAATATCAGATAAATTCATGTATTGTATGAAGCACTTTAAGCAAAAATTTTATAAAGATATAAGAAAATGGCTAAAAGAAAATAATTGTAATGTTTTAACAATTAATACTAAAAAAATGCAAAATGAAATAATTAATTATATAAAATAATAATAAAAGTAGTAGATGAATTAAATGGCATCTACTACTTTTGTATAAATTTTTATTCAATTGCTAAAATAAAACTATAAATATCTTGGTTTCCTTCAATTGCTCCAAATTCAATAAATGGATATGTTTCCTTTAAATATGAAATAATTGTGTCTCTTTCATAATCACTAACATCATTACCATAAATAATAGTTGCAACCTCTTTATCGTTAATGTTTTCAACATTTTCAAATAGTTTTTTAACAATATTAATTTTATCATCACAGGCAGCAACGATTTTGCCATCAACTAAGGCCATATAATCGCCTTTAGTAATAATAACATCATCAATTTTGCTATCTCTAATTGAATAAGTAACAGCGCCAGCTGTAACATTATCAATTGTTTGTTGAAGAGATGAAATAATTTCATTAATATCATCGCTTGAATAATCAAGCATTGTTAAAGCTGAATAGCAAGTAGCAATTGATTTTGTTGGAATTACAATAACCTTAGCATCATTATAGTTTTCTGCAGCTTGACGGGCAGCCATAATAATATTACTATTATTAGGAAAAACAATAATATATTCAGCATCAAGCTTTTTAAAGGCTTCGATAAAGTCATTACTTGATGGATTCATAGTTTGACCACCACTAACAATAATATCACAGCCCATTTCTTTAAAGATACTATCAATGCCTTTACCATTTGAAACAGCAACAACAGCATATTTTTGATGAACTTTTTCTTCCTTTATAGCTTGATGTTCTTCTAAGCTTGAATGCTGTACTGACATATTTTCCATCTTAAAAGTAACATATTCACCAAATTGTTGGCAAAATTCAATTACCTTACCTGGAGTAAATGTATGAACATGGACTTTAACAATGTCTTCATCTTTAAAAGCAACTATTGAATTTCCAAGTGTTTCTAAAAAGTCAGTGATAATTTTTAAATCAAAGCTTTTAACATCAACCTTACTATTTTGAAGCTGTAAAATAAATTCTGTACAGTATCCAAATTCTAAAACGCTATCAGCATTAAAGCCATTAGTATTAATGACTTTATTTTCTTTTTCATATTCTTCTTGAGCTTTTAAAATATCACCATCTAAGGCTTTAATCATACCTTCAATAATTCTATTATAGCCAGCGCCACCAGAATCAATAACGCCAGCTTCCTTTAAAACTGGAAGTAATTCAGGAGTTCTATCAAGTGAGGCATGAGCTTCTTTTATAAAGCATTTAAAGAAATCCTCAATGCTAGTAAAATTATTTTCATCTTTTAAAGCTACTTCTGTTGATTCTCTCATAACAGTAAGCATTGTACCTTCAGTTGGCTTTTGAACTACTTTGTATGATTGCTTTACACCTTCATTAAAAGCATTTGTTAATTCTTTAGCATCAACCTTAGCTTTACCATCAAGGCCATTTGATAGGCCCTTAAAGAATTGTGATAAAATAACACCAGAATTTCCTCTTGCTGACATAGTCATAGCACGAGCTAGCTTTTTAGAAATTTCACCAATTGAAGATTCATTATCATTAATAATAGCTTTAACTCCACCTTCAATAGTCATTTTCATATTAGTTCCAGTATCACCATCAGGTACTGGAAAAACATTTAAATCATTAATACGATCAATATCATTTATTAAATTTTGGCAGCCATTGGCAACAAGTGTTTTAAAAAGGCTACCATCTAAATAAGTCGTTGACATAATACACCTTATTAATTACCAACTACAGTAACTTTTTTACCTTTCGCATATACACCAATTGTTCCAGGTCCTGTTGAAACACCAATAATTGGTCCCATGAATTCAACACAAACCTCCTTAGGATTAACTTCTTTAATAATTAAGTCCTTAACAAAATTAGCATCCTCAAGGCAATCAGCATGAACAACATATACTGTTTGATTTTCAGGCTCAACAATTACTTCCTTTAACATATTAACTAATTCAATTAGTGAATTTTTTCTACCTTTTATTTTTTTAACAGCAAAGTTTTGACCAGCAGCATCTGAAATAATCATTGGCTTAACACCAAAGATATTACCAAAGAAGGCAGCTGAAGCTTTAACTCTTCCAGCTTTCTTTAAATAATCTAATGTTTCAACAGTTGCTACTTGATTATAGCATAATTTATTTTCTTCAAGATATGCAGCAACCTCTTGAATAGTTTTTCCTTCTTTTTTCATATTTGCTGCATCAAGAGCCATTGTACCTTGACCTAAGCATGAGCATAATGAGTCAACACAAATAATAGTAGCATTTGGATATTTAGCTAATAATTCATCCTTAACAATTAAAGAATAATTAAATGAGCCAGATAAAGCGCTTGAGCAAGCAATATATAAAATATCTTTATCTTCTTTTAATATTTTTTCAAATACAGTAGTAAACTCAGTTTGTGAAACTTGAGTTGTTTTCATATTTAAACCATTTCTTTGCCAATCATTTAATTCTTTATTTGTATATAAGTCCCAATCAAGTGAAGCAGGTATCTCAACATCACCTGTTTTTTCTTTTTTCACAACGCCCATTTTAACATATTCAATGTTGTTTTTATTTCTTAACTCTTTACTTAAGTCAGAGCAAGAGTCAACAACAATAACATAATCTCTTGTTTTCATATTTTTTCTCCCATTTATTTATCTATATATAGATAATCTTGACAATTAGTATTTTAGCATATAAAATAGCAATTACAATAAACAATTAAACGACATTTGTCGCTTAATTACCATGCGTGTATTGATTGGGGGCAAAATAATGGCAAAAAAAGAAGATTTAAGGGTTATAAAAACAAAAAATAGCTTAAAAAAAGCATTAATCGATTTAACAAATGAAAAAGGCTTTGATAATGTTAGTGTTATTGATATAGTAAATAAAGCTAATGTTAATAGAAACACATTTTATTTACATTATGAAAATAAAGAGGATTTAATAAAAAAAATAATTTTAGAAATATCAATTAATATTGAAAAGAAATTAAAGGCCACAACATATTTGAAGAAGACACCATTATATAGTATTGGAGAAGTCCATATTAGATGGTATTTTAGAAATTTACTTATGCTAATTGAGCCAAATATCCCTCTCCTTAAAACTATTATGCTTGATAATTCTTTAAATGGCTATGTAAATGAATTGTTCTCTTTATTAAAGAATCAATTATCTGATTTATTAATGATTAAAAATCCTCGCTCTAATTTGATTTTTGAATACACATTTTCAGGAATGGTAGGTTTAACAACTCAATGGATTTTATATTCACCAACTACTTTAAATGAAACAACTAAGATACTTGCAAGTCTTGCCTATACAAGTTTAAGACAATTCGTTGAAATAAACTAATAATTGTTACATTTTTTTTACAATCATTTACAAAACAATGGTGTATTGTCCTTTCTTACACTCCTATAATTTTTAGTGTAAAAATAAAAGGAGAAAGAAAAATGAAAACTATTTTTAAAAGATTAATAGTGGCAGGAATAGGAGTATTCCTAATTGGAGGAGTATCTTGTAATAACAATAATACTAAAGATACATTTGATTTAAATAAGAAGGTAATTGCTTATACTAGAGATACCTCAAGTGGTACAAGAGATGGCTTCTTTACAGCAATTGGCTTTAGCGAAGCAAAAGAGGATAATAGTCCATTAGCTAACCATGTTGAAGCAAAGGATAACTCAAACATGATAAGCCTTGTAAATAATGATATGTATGGAATTGGTTATATCTCATTAGCCTCAGTTAAAGATTCATCTTTAAAGGCTTTAAGTTATGAAGGCGTTGCACCAAGTGAGGAAAATGTTGTAAATGGCAGTTATACATTATCTCGTAACTTTAATTATATTATTAGAAATGAAAGTGATTGTAGTGAAACAGAATGGTTATTAATTAATGGTTTCTTAGCATTTATGAATAGCCAAGAAGGCTTAGCTATTATTAAATCAAACGATGGAATATTAACAAGCTCAATCGGTAGTGCTAAAAAATGGAGTGACATTTTAAATGAAAATGCTGCTTTAAAAGCATTATGTGAAGATAAAAATGCTAGTAAGGTAACAATTAATTTAGGTGGTTCAACATCTGTTAAAAAAATTGCTGAAGCCTTAAGTAAAGCTTTTTCAAATTTATGCAGCGCCTTTGAACCATTACATAATCATACAGGATCTAGTGATGCTTATAAAGGAACACAAGGCTCACAAAAGGATAATGCCGCCAATAAATTACATATTGGCTTCTTATCAAGAGAGTTAAAAACTGATGGAAGTGAAAATGCTAAAGAAAATACCAGTGGCTTAATTTGCAAGGATGGTATAGTTGCTGTAGTTAATAGTAAAAATACAACTCTTGAAAATATAACAGCTGCTAAGTTAAAAATGATTTATCAAACTGGTGCAAACTGGAGCGATGTTGTTGCTTAATAAAAAATAAGTTATTAATAGGCTTATGCCTATTTTTAGCGTTTAAGGAATATTTTATGAAAGATACAAATTTTAAGTTATTAATAGATAAAATTGTACAAATTATTTTTATGATAATTTCATTAATATGTGCATCTTTTATCGTATTTATTATATTTTTTATACTTTTACAAGGAATAAGGCCATTTGTTATTAAATATCCAAATAATGAAACTGCCTCTTTGTTTAAATTTTTGTTTTCTATTAATTATGATAGTAAAACATATGGAATTTTAGGCTTAGTTATTAATACTTTATTTATTGTTTTTATTGCTAGCTTAATTTCGTTACCTTTAAGTGTCTTAACAGCTTTATTTATTGTTAGAATAGCACCTGTTAAAATAAGTAAGGTAATGGAAAGTGTTGTTGAATTATTAGCTTCAATTCCATCAATCATATTTGGTTTGTTTGGTGTTGGCTTTATTAATCCTTTAATTAGAGATTTTGCTGTATTATTTAATTTACAAACAGCTGGAGGAGTATCGGTTTTATCAACAATTATTGTTTTAATAATGATGATAACGCCAACTATTACATTACTTTCAATTACTTCAATGAAGGCTGTAAAGGATGATACAATACTGGCATCATTAGCATTAGGTGCTAGTAAAACACAAACTGATTTTAAAATAATAGTAAATGGTGCAAAAAGTGGGATTTTTGCTGCTTTAATTCTAGGAATTGGAAGAGCACTTGGTGAAGCAACTGCTGTTTCGATGGTTTGTGGTGGTGCTAAAACCATTTCAATTTTATTATTTTCACCAACTGGAACATTAACTTCTACAATGATGCAAGGATTTCATGAATCATCAGGAATTAATTATGATATTAGATTTAGTATTGGTATTGTTTTAATACTTATTATTTTAATAAGTAATATTTTATTAAATTTATTAAAAAAGAGGTTATGTAGATATGAATAGGAAAAGAAAAATAGCAGATTTTTTTAAGATATTTGCTACATGTATATCGACATTAATTAGTGTAGTTATTTTATTTTCAATTATTTTTTATGTTTTTAAAAATGGCTTTAGTAGTCTATCATTTAAGTTTTTAACATCAAATTATAATGATTCATTAAATATTGTGGCAACATCACAAACGGAAGAGGAATTTTCAAATCCTAATATTGAAGGTACATACTTTTCCTCTAAATATGGAATAGCCCTAAAGGATTCAAAAACTGTTGATAATAAAGAATGTGTTGAAGTTGTTTATGTTGCAACCTCATCACCATTTAATAATTTAAATATTGTTGGTAGTAATGATACACATAAAATAATCAAAGGTGAAACAATAGATGTCTTAATTGGAATAGATAAAGAAAAAAACGATGTATATTGCTTTTCTTCACAAAAAGCAGAGGAGTTTAGCAAATGCTTAGATAAATCATCTGAGATAACCTATTTACAATGTGCTTTAAAGGGTGGAGGAATTAAAGGATCATTACTTGCAACAATATATTTGATTTTGTTAACTTTACTATTTTCTTTACCACTTGGAATAATTGCCGCTATTTATTTAACCATTTATGCTAAAAATAAAACATTTAAAGCAATAGTTATTAATATGATTGATGCTACAAGTGGTGTTCCTTCAATTATCTTTGGCTTTGTTGGTATGATAGTTTTTATTCCATTTGTTAGTGTTTTTACTAAAAAAGATTCATTAAGTATCATTGCTGGAGCCCTAACTATGTCAATAATACTTTTACCATTAATAATTAAAACTACAAGTGAAGCCATACATGTTGTACCAAATAGTTATCTTGAAGCAAGCTTAGCCTTAGGTGCTAGTAAAACTCAAAGTGTTTTTAAAGTAATACTTCCAAGTGCCATGCCTGGCATTTTAACAGCTACTTTGTTATCAGTTGGTAGAATTATTGGTGAATCGGCGTCATTGATATTTGTAATGGGAAGCAGTATTAAGGATAATGTAAGCTTAGCAAGTAATGCTACAACCTTAGCTACTCATATATATGCTATTACAAGTGGAGAAACGTTAGAATATAATTCAGCTTGCGCTATTTCAATAATAATTTTAGTTGTTGTCTTTATTATGAATTTATTAGTTAAATTAATTTCTTATAGAATAAATAAGAAAAGAGGAGTTTAATATGGAAGAAAAGCAAGAAGTAATTTTTCATCTTCAGGATATTAATTTATATTATGGTGAAAAACATGCTTTAAAAAATATAAATATAGATTTATATAAAAATAAGGTTACAGCCTTTATTGGGCCATCAGGCTGTGGAAAATCAACTTTACTTCGTTGTTTAAATAGAATGAATGATTTAATAAATAATTGTAAAATCGAAGGAACAATATTATATGAAAATAAAAATATTAATGATTTAAATAGTGTTGAACTTAGGAGTCAAGTAGGAATGGTTTTCCAAAATCCTAATCCTTTTGCTATGTCAATTTTTGATAATGTGGCTTATGGACCTAGATGCGCTGGAATTAAAAATAAAGAAAAGCTTAAAGAGATTGTTATTGATTCTTTAAAAAAAGCTTCATTATATGAAGAAGTAAAGGATCGTTTAAAGGATAGTGCTTTAGGTTTATCTGGCGGACAAAAGCAACGTTTATGTATAGCAAGATGTATTGCTATGTCTCCAAGTGTCATTTTAATGGATGAGCCAACAAGTGCTTTAGATCCAATTGCTACCTTAAAGATAGAAGAATTAATAAGTGAGCTTAAAAAGGATTATACAATTATTATAGTAACTCATAATATGCAACAAGCAACAAGAGTTTCAGATTATACAGCCTTTTTCTTATTAGGCGAAATAATTGAATATGATAAGACAATAGATTTATTTGCAAATCCTAAAAATAGTAAGACAGAAGATTATATTACAGGAAGGTTTGGTTAATATGAAAGTAAAAGAAGAAATGGATAATTTAAAGCAGTTAGTTTTAAAAATGAGTGATGAGGTTATTATAAATATAACTGAAGCAATAGATTTTTATTTAGGGAAAAATAATATTGAAAGCATTAACGATGATTTAATCGATCAATATGAAAGATTAATTGAAGAAATGTGTATCAATATTTTATTAAAGGAAAGATTATTTGCTAAGGATTTAAAGGAAGTAACAGGGGTATTAAAACTAGTATCTGATCTTGAACGAATTGGTGATCATGCTGAAGATATTTTACAATTTGCTAAAAAATTAAAAAATTATTCTAAAAAAAGATTAAACGATGTAATTGACTTATCAGCTTTTGTTATTAAAATGATTCAAGATTCAATAAAAGCTTATATTGATGGTGATTATAATTTAGCAAATAAAGTAATAGAAGAGGATGATGTTGTTGATCAAAAATATATGGAAATAATCGAATCACTTACCAAAAAAGATAGCTCTGAGGATTATTTACCTTATGCGATATATACGACGTTAGTAATAAAATACTTAGAAAGAATTGCTGATCATAGCGTTAATATTGCTGAATGGGTTGTTTATATTAGCTCTGGATACTATAAAGATAAAATGATGTTTTAAATCATTTTAAAATATGGTAAAATTTAATTTGAATTAAGAAAGGCGAAGAACTATGAATAAAGTAATATATTCCTTAGAAGATGATGAAGATATAGCTTTGATTATTAATAAAACATTAACTAAACAAGGATATGATGTTAAAACATTTTATAATGGCAAAGATTTTTTAAATGCTTTTAATAATTGTAAACCTAGCATAATTTTACTTGATATGATGCTTCCAGATTTAAGTGGAAAGGAAATTTTAAATATAATTAGAAGTAATCCTAGTAATGATGATATAAGAATTATTATTATTTCAGCTAAGCATTTAGTAACTGATAAGGTTGAAGGCTTAGATTTAGGCGCTGATGATTATATTGAAAAGCCCTTTGATTTACTGGAATTAATGGCTCGTGTAGATGCTCAATCAAGAAGAATTAATAAAGAAAGTAAAAACAATGTTATTATAAAAGATTTAGCATTAAATTTTGATAAAAGAGAATGTACCTATAAGGGCGAGTTAGTTGAATTAACAGTTAAGGAATTTGAAATCTTAGCATTACTTATGAAAAACTCTCCAAATGTTTTAACTCGTGAACAAATTTTCCAAGAAATTTGGGGTAGTGATCAAATTGTTGAAAGTCGTGCTTTAGATATGCATATTAAAACATTACGTGCTAAATTAAATGATAATGGTAGCATGATTAAAACAGTTTATGGCATTGGATATAAATTTATAGCATGAAGAAAAGATTATTAATAACTAATGCGGTTATAGTTTTTTTAGCTTTATTGCTAATGCTTATTGTATCAAGTACTATTATATACAAAGAAAACTACAATGTTCATAAAACTCAACTTAAAAATTACTTATCCTTAACTGTTTCATCATTTGATGGTGAAAACTTTAAACGTGTTGAAAATATTGTTAATAATATTGATGGCAAAGTAAGATTAACAATAATCTATAAGGACGGAACGGTAGTTTTAGATACATTTAAGGATGAAATAACAGAAAATCATTTAACTAGACCAGAAATTACGGATTTATTAAATGTTAATGTTAGATATTCAGCAACTGAAAGAAAACAAATGATGTATATTGCAGATTTTAAAAAGGATTATTACATTAGACTTGCTATATCAATGGGAAATGTTAATGAAGCCTTAAAGGTTTATATTTTAATAGGTATAGGAACATTAGTAATTATTGAACTTTTATCATTATTCTTAAGCTTTTACTTTAATAAAAGGAGTTTAAATCCTATAAATAATAAGATAAAAGAATTATCAACACTAGCTAATGTTAAATTTACAAGAAGTACAACTATTGATGACTTACCTAAAATTATTGATAACTTAACAGTTATCTTAGATGAACAAATCAATAAAATAAATAGACAAACAAAGGAATTTTCAACAGTTTTAGATTTGTTAAATCAAGGTATTATTGCCATTGATAGAAATTATAATATTGTTATATTAAACAAGGCCGCATTAGATATTTTTGATGAAACTAATAGAATGATTAGCAAGAATTATATTTATTTAATTCGAGATGTTTTATTGCAGCAAAAAATTAAATATTCAATTGATGAGCGGATGAATAGTAATTATACAATGAAGTTAAATTGTAAATTATTTCAATGTAACATTAATTATGTAAAAGAAACCTGGTTTGCAGGGGGGGTTATTGTTAATATTCAAGATATTACTATTCAACAAAATTTGGAGAAAACGAAAAAGGATTTCTTTGCTAATGCTTCTCATGAATTAAAATCACCACTTACTAGTATTATTGGCTATCAGCAAATGATTGTTGAAGGAATAGCTGATGATAGAGAATTAATAAAAAACTATTCATCTAAGACATTAAAGGAAGCTAATAGAATGAATAGTATTATTATTGATATGCTTAATTTAGCTTCAATTGAACAAAACTATAATAAAAATGATGAAAAGATTAATTTAAAGAAGTTATTGCTTGAAATTATTGATTCTCTTGAATCTAAAATTGCCTTAAAAAATATTAAAATTACATATTCTTTAAAGGAAGAATATATCTATGCTGATGCAACTTTATTAGATGAACTGTTTAGAAATTTAATTGATAATGCCATTAAATATAATAAAGAAAATGGCACAATAAATGTAACTTTAAAAAAGAAGGTTGTTATTGTAAGTGATACAGGTATTGGCATTCCATTAATGTATCAAAGTAGAATTTTTGAAAGATTCTTTAGAGTTGATAAGGGAAGAAGTAAAGCTAGTGGTGGAACAGGTTTAGGTCTTGCTATTGTTAAGCATATTTGTGATATTTATAATTATAAAATATCTTTAAAATCAATAGAGGATGAAGGAACTAGTATAAAAATTGATATGAATCGTTAATAATAAAAGAGCACTTATTATCTAAATTTTTGCTTTAGTAATAAGTGCTTTTGTTCTATAAATTATTTACAGTTCCAACAAATAAAGGAAGATCATTCATATCAGAAATCGAAAACATAAATGGTTTATTAAAGTTAATAGTTATATATTCTAATGATGGGGCAGATTCAGTTTCCATATCAATAATTGTATATGCAGCTCCTTCAATACCTTTGTTTGTAAATTCAATTCCAGCCTCATGCTTTGAATTTGCAACATAAATATTAGAATCAGTTAAATTGGCCATGTTAGTAAAATCAGCATTATTTTCATCAAAAATATCATGAACATTCAACTCTTT
>CAKPZU010000020.1 GCA_934215405.1 uncultured Bacilli bacterium
TTTATTGCGTTTATTCAAAAGTCCAATACAATGATTAACCTCTTGGACGTTTTGGTGGACGACAACCATTATGTGGTACAGGTGTTACATCAGTGATTGCATTAATTTCAAGTCCTGCAACTTGTAATGAACGAACTGCAGCTTCACGGCCAGGTCCTGGACCTTTAACGTCAACGCTTACAAACTTCATTCCTTGTGTTACAGCAACTTTAGCTGCTGCTTCACCTGCCATTTGTGCTGCAAATGGAGTTGATTTCTTAGAGCCTTTGAATCCAAGTGCACCAGCAGATGACCAAGAGATAACATTACCAGCCTCATCAGCGATAGTAACGATTGTGTTATTAAATGTAGAGTGGATATGTGCAACACCACGAGCAACATTTTTTCTATCTTTTTTACGTGTCTTACGAACAACCTTTTGTGCCATAGTATATTTCCTCCTCTATTACTTAGTAGCCATTTTCTTATTGGCAATTGTCTTTGCAGGACCCTTACGTGTTCTAGCATTTGTCTTTGTTCTTTGACCACGAACTGGAAGTCCTTTTTTGTGACGAAGACCACGGTAACAACCAATTTCCATTAATGATTTAATGTTCATATTAACTTCACGGCGAAGGTCACCTTCAACCTTATAATAAGAAACACCTTCACGAATAGCTGATAATTGTTGTTCAGTTAAGTCTTTTACACGAATATCTTCACTAATATTAGCATCCTTTAAAATTTTAGCTGCTCTACTAGGTCCAATACCATAAATGTAAGTTAGAGAGATTACAACTCTTTTTTCATTAGGAATATCTACTCCTGCGATACGAGCCATTTGTTCTTAATCCTCCTATATTTTAGCCTTGTCTTTGTTTGTGTTTTGGATTTTCACAAATAACCATCAAGCGGCCTTTACGACGAATAATTTTGCACTTATTGCAAATTGGTTTAACAGAAGGTCTTACCTTCATAATCATGCCCTCCTTGGTTTGAAATTTTATGTCTAAATGTAATACGCCCACGTGTTAAATCGTACGGAGATAGTTCCATAGTAACCTTATCACCAGGTAAAATGCGAATGTGATTCATACGGATTTTACCAGAAACGTGGGCAAGGACTACCATACCGTTATCTACTAGCTTAGCTTTAAACATTGCGTTTGGTAAGGCTTCTACGATAACAGCTTCTACCTCTATAACATCTTGTTTAGCCAAATTGTTTTCCTCCTATAATGTTGTCATAATTTCATATCCATCTTTAGTAATAGCTATTGTATGCTCATAATGAGCAGTTAATGAATGATCAACGGTTTTTACACCCCAGCCATCATCTAAAACATATACATCAGCTTTCCCTAGATGAACCATAGGTTCTACAGCTATAACCATTCCTTCTTTTAGTTTTGGACCATGTCCTTTACGACCATAATTTGGAACATTTGGGTCTTCGTGTACATGTGTACCAACACCATGTCCTGTATAATCATAAGGGCTTGTGCAACCATGTGAAGCAACGTATTCTTCTATAGCTGCTGAAATATCACCAACTCTATTTCCAGGTTTTGCTTGAGCAAGGCCTGCAAATAAAGCATCGTGGGTTACTTGCATTAAGTATTCTGCTTCCTTAGAAACATTTCCTACCTTATAGGTCCAAGCTGAATCGCCATGATACCCATTTAAGCAAGCACCTATATCTAACGTTACAATATCGCCTTCCTTTAATTTTGTTTTATCAGGTATTCCATGGATTACCATATCATTAAGTGATATGCATATTGATCCTGGAAAGCCATATAACCCCTTAAAGCTTGGCGTTGCACCGCAAGATAAAATATAATCTTCAGCCAATTTGTCTAATTCCTTTGTAGTAATGCCAGGCTTTATAAATTGCTTTAAATACGCATGTGTTTTAGCAACTACTCTTCCTGCTTCTCTAAGAAGCTCAACTTCATGTGGAGTTCTTATGTTAATCATATACTACTTTTCACCGACCTTACTAACGATTTCCTTTAAAACATCGTTAATATCCTGTTGTCCGTTAATTTTTAACAATATACCTTTATTAGTATAATAATTGATTAAAGGCATAGTTTGTGTTTCGTATGTTGACAATCTAACGGCAACACTTTCTTTGCTATCATCTTTTCTTGTATATAATTCGCCATCACAAGCATCACATACATCATCAACTTTAGGCTTATTATATATAACATGATATGAAGCGCCACAGTTTTTACAAACTCTTCTTCCTGATAATCTATTAATTAAATCATCATGAGGAACCTCAATATCGATAACAAAGTCAATTTTTAAATTTAATTCCTTTAAGATTTCCTCCAAGCACTCTGCTTGTTGCAAAGTGCGTGGGTATCCATCTAATATAAAACCATTTTTACAATCATCTTGAGCAAGTCTTTCTTTAACTAGCCCATTTGTAACTTCATCTGGCACTAAATTTCCTTTTGAAATATAAGCATTTGCAGCTTCACCCATTGCAGTATGATTGGCAATTGCTTCACGAAACATAGCACCTGTTGAAATATGAGTAATATTGTATTTCTTTACAAGTTCAACTGCTTGTGTTCCTTTTCCAGCTCCTGGAGCTCCAAATAAAATTAAATTCATAGTTCGCTCCTAATTAAAAATTAAAGTCAAATGATTTATAATTACGTTCAGAAACGTAACCATCCATTTGTGAGCATGTTTCAAGTGCAACACCAACAACGATAATTAAACTTGTACCACCAAATGCTGTATTAGCAAGAGTTGGGAAAATCATTGGAATAACATAAGGAAGTGCTGCAACTATTGCAAGTGCAACCGCACCAGTAAATGTTACTCTATTTAATACTTTAGATAAGTATGTTCTAGTTTCATTTCCTGTACGAATACCAGGAATATATGAACCTTGTTTAGTTAAATTCTCAGAAATCTTATCACAATCAATTTGAATGTGAGCATACATAAACGAGAATAAGATAATTAATGCAATATAAATAAGTAATGCAACTGGCCAACCATTTTCAAGATGTGTTAATGAAAATAGGTTTTTAATTTTTTCATAAGCAGATGATTGGGCATCAATAAATCCTAAAATTGTTACTGGAGCTGATAATACTGCTTGAGCAAAAATTACTGGGATTACTCCACCTGGATTTACCTTTATTGGTAAATAGTTCATCTTTGTTTGTTGTGAAAATGTTGCACGAGATTGTTGAATTGGAATCTTTCTTAATGCTAATTCAAAGAATATAACAAATAAGACAATAAAGCATGTGTATAATACATAAGCAATAAATAACAATAAGCCATTAAACATTTCAGCACCAGATGATTTTGTTCCAACTAAAATGTCCCATACTTGACTATATGATGATGGAATTCCTTTAATAATACCAGCAAAAATAATCATAGAAACACCATTACCAATGCCTTTTGAAGTAATTTGGTCACTAAGCCACATTACAAACATAGTACCAGCAAGCATAATTGAAATTACATAGACATATGTAACCCATTCAGGTGCATCTGGAAATACACGTGAAAAGTCAAAAGCATTATTATTATCTAAGGTTACTATCATACCATAAGCTTGAACAGCTCCCAATAGCAAACCTAAATATCTAGTTATATCATTAATTTTTCTTTGTCCAGCTTCACCTTGTTCGGCTAGTTCTTGAAGCTTTGGTAAAACTCCCATTTGTAGTAATTGAACAATGATTGAAGCAGTGATATATGGAGATACACCTAATGCAAATATTGAAAATGAATCAAGTGCCCCACCAGATAGCATATTCATAATACCAAGTAAATCGTTGTTAGCAAGTGCTTCGCCAACATTTGCTTCAACGCCTGGTACTGCAATTAATAAACCTAAAACATAGATTAATAAGATTGATAATGTGAAGAATATTCTTCCACGAACGTCCTTGCTTTTAAAAGCATCAACGAAACGATTTAACATTATTCAATCACCTCGATAGCGCCTCCAGCTTCTTCAATTGCTTGTTTAGCTGATGCAGAGAATTTTGCTGCGCGAACAGTTAATTTCTTAGTTAATTTGCTGCCGCCAAGAACCTTAACACCATCAAGTTCCTTTTTAATTAATCCAGCTTCTTTTAATTCAACTGGAGTAACAACAGCACCATTTTCAAATTTTGCATCTAAGTCAGCAACGCTAACAATTGCATATTCTTTACGAGTAAAGTTTGTAAAGCCAAACTTAGGGATTGCTCTATATAATGGAAGTTGTCCACCTTCAAATCCAGGGTGTGGTCCAGCACCATTATGCTTTGTTTGACCATTCATTCCTCTTCCACATTGTTTTCCTTTAGAGCCCATACCTCTTCCAACTCTCATTTCTCTTCTACGAGAGCCTTTTGTATATTGTAATTCATTAAGTTTCATCTTAAATAACCCTCCTTAATGACTAATGCTTGATTTCATTAACAGACTTGCCACGAAGTGCAGCAACTTTTTCAACTGTCTTTAAATTTTCAATAGCATTAACAGTAGCTCTAACCATATTGATAGATGTTCTTGAGCCATAAACTTTTGAGTAAATATTACGTACTCCTGCAAGCTCTAGGACTGCACGAACTGGTCCACCTGCAACGATTCCAGTACCTTCTGGAGCAGGTCTTAAGAATACTTTACAAGCACCATGTCTTCCAACAACTGTATGAGGAATTGTATTTCCTTTAATCATTGGTACAGTAATTTGAGTTTTACGAGCTCTTTCTGATGCTTTTTTGATTCCATCTGGTACTTCCTTTGCTTTACCAGTACCCATTCCAACATGGCCTTTTTTATCACCAGCAACGATAAGTGAAGAAAATCTTAACTTACGGCCACCTTTAACAGTCTTACAAACCTTATTAACAGCAACAGTTCTTTCTTCAATATCGTCTTGTTTCTTTTCTCTTAAAGGACGTCTACCATTTTTATTAAAAGGTCTTTTACCACGAGGAGCATCATTTTTAGTTTCAGATTTTACTTCTTGTTTAACTTCTTGTTGTTCAACAACTTTTTCTTCTTCTGCCATAAATTAATATCCTCCTTAGATCTTTAAACCATTTTCTCTTGCAGCATCAGCTAAAGCAGCGATACGGCCAGTGTAAATGTATCCGCCTCTATCAAATACTACTGAATTAATTCCAGCAGCTAAACATTTCTTAGCGATATCAGCGCCAACTAGCTTACTACCTTCAATGTTTCCACCATTAACAACATGAAGTTGTTCAGTAGATGAAGATAATAATGTTTTTTGATTTACATCATCAATTACTTGTACAGCAATATTCTTATTTGAACGGAATACAGATAGACGTGGGCATTCTGGAGTACCTGAAATTTGCTTACGAATTCTTTGATGACGTTTAACTCTTTTTACGTTTTTACAAATTTTGTTAATCATAATTTCATATTTCCTTTCTAACTACTACTTAGCAGCTTTCTTGATTTCCTTACGTCTAACAACTTCTGTTGAATAACGAACACCTTTTCCATGGTATGGTTCAGGTCTTCTTAATCCACGAATTTCAGCAGCAACTTGTCCAACAACTTCCTTGTCGATACCTTGTACATGAACTTCGTCTTGCTTTGGAACTGTAAATGTAATTCCTTTAACTGGAGTAACAGTGATTGTATGAGAATAACCAAGTGACATAATTACATTGCCATTTGATAATTCAGCTCTATAACCAGTACCAGTGATTAATAGAACCTTTTCATAGCCATCAGTTACACCTTTTATCATATTTGCAACAATTGCTCTAGTTGTACCATGCATTTGATGTGTATGCTTTAAAGAATCACGTTGGATAAATGTTAATTTATTATCTTCGTTTTTTACTTCAATACAATTTTCAAATGTTTTAGTTAATTCGCCTTTAGGTCCCTTAACTGTAATAGTAGCACCAGAAATTGTTACTTCAACACCAGCAGGGATATCGATATGTTTATTACCTATACGTGACATATTTTTTACCTCCTACCATACATATGCTAGAACTTCGCCACCGATGTTCTTAGCACGTGCTTCTTTATCAGTCATAATTCCTTGAGAAGTTGAAATAATAGCAATACCTAAGCCATTTAAAACTCTTGGTAAATCTTCTGCTTTTACTTGAACTCTTAAAGAAGGTTTTGAAATTCTCTTTAATCCAGAAATAACTCTTTCGCCGTCAGCACCGTATTTTAAAGTAACAGTTAAAACTTTCTTTACGTCACCTTCAACTTTTAAGTCTGAAATGTAACCTTCATTTAATAAAACAGTAGCAATTGTTTGTTTGATTTTTGAAGCAGGCATTGAGACTGTTTTATATTTTAATTGATTAGCATTGCGGATACGAGTAAGCATATCAGCAATTGGATCGATCATAGCCATATTAGTTTTAATCCTCCTTTAAAATTACCAACTTGCCTTTTTCATACCAGGGATTTGACCCTTGTAAGCAAGTTCACGAACACAAATTCTACATAATTTGAATTTTCTTAATACAGAATGAGGACGTCCACAACGTTCACATCTTGTATAAGCTCTAGTTGAAAACTTTGGAGCTCTTTGTTGTTTAGCAATCATTGATTTCTTAGCCATTGTGTATTCCTCCTATTACTTTTCAAAAGGCATTCCGAATAACTTTAATAATTCTCTGCCTTCTTCATCGCTTTTAGCTGTTGTAACTATAACGATGTCCATTCCTCTTACCTTAACTACCTTATCATAGTTAATTTCAGGGAAAATTAATTGTTCTTTAATACCAAGTGTATAATTACCACGACCATCAAATGCACTAGCACTTACTCCACGGAAATCTCTAACACGTGGAAGAGAAACGTTTACTAGTTTGTTTAAGAATTCATACATTCTAGCACCACGAAGTGTAACCTTACAGCCAATTTCTTGACCTTCTCTTACCTTAAATACAGCGATTGATTTTTTAGCCTTAGTAATAATTGGCTTTTGACCTGAGATTGCAGTTAAATCTTCAACAGCAGCTTCAAGTAATTTTGCATTTTGTGTTGCATCACCAACACCCATATTAATAACAATTTTAACTAAACGAGGAATTTGCATAGTTGATGTGTAATTAAACTTATCATGTAATGCTGGAGCAATTTCTTCGTTATATTTCTTTAATAAAACTGGCTTATATGCTTCTTTTGCAGCATATTTAGTAGGAATAACTACTTTTTCAACTTCAGCTTCTTTTGTTTTCTTAGTATTTGCCATGATTATTCCTCCTATTTATCTAATTTAGCACCAGAAGAATTCTTTCCTCTAGTAACTCTAACTTTAACTTGTTTTCCATTTACTTCTTCAAAAACATAGCCAACTCTAACTGGTTTTTTAGTTTTAGGGTCTACGATTGCTACATTAGAAACATGAATTGGAGCTTCCATTGTAGTAATTGATCCTTCAGTATTTTGTTGATTTGGCTTGTTATGCTTAGTAACCTTATTTAAGCCTTCAACAATTACCATATTCTTGCTAGGCATTGAATGTGTTACAACGCCTTCTTTGCCTTTTTCATGACCGGCAATAACGATAACTTTGTCACCTTTTTTAATTTTCATGTACACATCCTCCTATAATACTTCTGGAGCAAGAGAAACGATTTTCATATATCCTTCTCCCTTTTCACGAAGCTCTCTAGCAACAGGTCCAAATACACGTGTACCCTTTGGTGAACCATCATCATTAATAATAACAACTGCGTTATCATCGAATGCAATGTGTGAACCATTAGCACGAGTAATTCCCTTTTTGCTTCTTACAACTACTGCCTTAACAATTTGGCCCTTTTTGATATCAGAATTTGGAGCAGCTGATTTAACTGAGCAAATTATAATATCACCAATATTTGCAAATTTTCTTTTTGAACCACCTAATAATCTGAAAGCCATAACTACCTTAGCACCAGAATTATCAGCAACAACTAATCTTGATAAATTTTGAACCATAATACTGATACCTCCTATTAATTATTTGCAACAGATTTCTTAGTGATTTTAACTAGACGGAAACGCTTTGTAGCAGATAGTGGTCTAGTTTCTTCAATAACAACTGTATCACCAACTTGAGCCTCATTATTTTCATCATGAGCTCTATATTTTTTAGTTACGACAAAGTCCTTATTATATAGAGGATGCTTTTTTGAAGTCGAAACTTCTACAGTGATAGTTTTATCATTAGTGTTTGATACAACAATACCATTTAAAACTCTTCTAGTATTTCTTTCCATTTTTGCGTCCTCCTTACTTATTTGCTTCTCTTTCTTTAATTACTGTTAAAATTCTAGCAATTGTCTTTTTGATTTCTCTCATTTTACCAGAATCAGATTGCTTCATTTGTCCAGATCCTTGTTGGAAACGAAGAGCAAATAACTCTTGCTTTAACTCACTAACCTTTTTTAATAAATCAGGAGTTTGAATATCTCTAATTTCTGCAATACTCATTATTCAGCACCTGCTTTCTTCTTTTCTACAATTTTGCAACCAACTGGAAGTTTATAAGAAGCTAAATGTAATGCTTTTCTAGCATCAGCTTCATTAATTCCGCCGATTTCAAACATAACTCTTCCTTCTTTTACTACAGCAACCCAGTTATCAGGAGCACCTTTACCAGAACCCATACGTAAACCGATAGGTCTTTTTGTTCTACATAGTTGAGGGAAAATTCTAATCCATACTTGTCCACCACGTCTTGTATATCTTGATAAACATACACGGGCAGATTCAATTTGTTTATCAGAAATCCAGCCACCTTCAGTAGCTTGTAAGCCAAATTCACCGAAGCTTACTTCATTTCCACCTTTAGAATGTCCTTCATATTTAACAATATGAGGTCTTCTATATTTTGTTCTTTTTGGCATCATCATAAGGCTTATTCTCCTTTCGAATCATTTTTTTGTTTAGTAGGAATAATTTCGCCACGACAGATCCATACTTTAACGCCTAAACGTCCATAAGTAGTTGCTGCTTCTGCTGTTGCAAAATCAATATCACTACGGATTGTATGTAGTGGAACAACACCTTCTGAATATCCTTCAGAACGAGCGATATCAGTACCACCAAGTCTTCCTGAAACACAAGTTTTAATTCCTTTTGCTCCAGCTTTCATAACTCTCATAATAGCTTTCTTTTGAACTGTTCTAAAAGATTGACGTTTTTCTAATGCATCAGCAATTGATTGTGCAACTAATTCAGCATCTAAATCAGGATTTTCAACTGTGATAACATTTAATTTAATTTCTTCACCCTTAGCGCAGATCTTGCTTAATTGTTTTTTGATTACTTGTAGGTTTGCACCTTCTTGACCTAAAACAACTCCAGCACGTGCTACATAAAGATTTAATTTTACTTCATTTTTTCCTCTTAGGATTTCTACTTTAGAAAGAGCAGCTTCTTTAAGTTGAGTTTCTAAGTATTTTCTAATTTTAATATCTTCGTTTAAGAATTTAGCGAAGTCTTTATCTGCATACCAATTTGCTTGGAAATCTTTATTAATTCCAAGACGCATGCTTACTGGACTAACTTTTTGACCCATGTTTGCTCCTCCTATTATCTTTCATCACTAACCACTACATTGATATGGCTAGTTCTCTTTAAAATTCTAGATGCGCTACCTTTAGCTTTTGGCATAAATCTCTTTAAAGTTCTTCCAGGTCCAACCCAGATTTCTTTAATGTATAAAGAAGCTTCATCCATTTTATAATTATTTGTGGCATTTGCTGCTGCAGATTTAACTAATTTTGCAATTGGTTCAGCTGCAAATTTATTAGTGAAAGCTAAAATATCTAAAGCTTCACTAACTGATTTACCACGAATTAAATCAACTACTAATTTTGCTTTTTGAGGACTAATTCTAACGCCCATTAATTTTGCTGTTGCTTCCATAAATAGACCTCCTATTAGTTCTTAGCTAGAGCGGCTGCTCTATCTTCAGCATTATTTCCAATATGTCCATGGAAAGTTCTTGTTGGAGCGAATTCTCCAAGTTTATGACCGACCATTTCTTCAGTAACGTAAACAGGTAAATGTTCACGACCGTTATATACTGCAAATGTATGTTCTACAAATGATGGGAAGATTGTTGATCTTCTTGACCATGTCTTAATTACTTCTTTTTTACCAGATGCATTTAATGCTTCAACCTTTTTCATTAAATGTTCATCACAAAATGGTCCTTTTTTAACACTACGTGCCATGATTATTTCCTCCTATTTATCATTCTTTCTTCTAATAATTAATTTAGTAGAAGCTTTTTTAACTCTACGTGTCTTAACGCCTTGAGCCTTCTTGCCCCATGGAGTCATAGGTGATGGACGTCCAACTGGACACTTACCTTCACCACCACCATGTGGGTGGTCATTTGGGTTCATAACAGAACCACGAACTGTAGGTCTAACACCTAGCCATCTATTTCTACCAGCTTTTCCTAAGTTAACTAAGCTGTGGTCTTCATTGCCAACTACACCAACTGTAGCTTTACATTCGCCTAAAATCTTTCGAACTTCGCCACTTGCAAGTCTAATTGTAACAAATCTTCCTTCTTTACCAAGAATTTGAGCACTTGAACCAGCAGATCTTACTAATTGTCCGCCACGTCCAGGATGTAATTCAATATTGTGAACTAATTCACCATCTGGTACATTTTTAATGCAAAGAGCATTACCAACTTTAATATCAGTTTTTTCGCCAGAAACAACTACATCTCCAACCTTTAATCCTTTTGGAGCGATGATGTAAGTTTTAACACCATCTACATAGTATAATAAAGCAATGTTTGCTGTACGATTTGGATCGTACTCAATTGCTGCAACTTTTGCTGGAATATTATCTTTGTTTCTAGCAAAGTCGATAATTCTATATTTTTGTTTGTGTCCTCCGCCTTTGTGACGACATGTGATTTGTCCTTGGTTATTACGTCCACCGTGCTTTTTAGCTGAACTTAATAAACTTTTCTCAGGAGAACTTTTTGTAATTTCATCATATGTCAATGATGTTGTTGCACGTAAACTTGGTGTAACGGGTCTATATGTTTTAATACCCATAATTGTATTTCCTCCTATATTTTCCTATTTTAATTTTCAGATGCTTCTGAATATAAATCTAAGCTTTGGCCTTCAGCTAATTTAACGATAGCTTTTTTATAACCACTAACTTGTCCTTCGTAACGTCCCATTCTCTTTGCTCTTGGAGCAACATTAATAACGTTAACCTTTGCAACTTTTACACCAAAGATTGCTTCGAATGCATCTTTGATTTCTTCTTTTGAAGATTTTGCATTAACTTTTACAGTTACTTTGTTTTGCTTTTGAGTAAGATTCATTGTTTTTTCAGTTAAAACTGGACTAACAATTACATCAAAATAACGATCTACAACTTTTTTTGCATTTTCAACTGCTGGAGTTGCTACTTCTTTTTTCTTAGCCATTATGCAAATACCTCCTCAATTGTTTTTAATGCTGATTCAGAAACTAATAATGTATCAACATTTGCGATATCATATACATTAATTCCATTTGGATATACAATTTTAACGTATTGAAGGTTTCTTGCAGATAATACTGTTAAGTCATCTTCTTCATTAGCTACGAATAAAATCTTTTCTCCAGCCTTTACAGCATCTAATACTTTTACGAATTCTTTTGTCTTTGCTTCTTTGAAATTAAATTCATCAACAACTACTAAGCCTTCGTTATGTGCTTTTTCAGTTAAAACAGATTTAAGTGCTAATCTAGCAGCTTTCTTGTTTTGTCTGATTTTAAAGTTTTGGATTCCAGTAGGGCCAAATACTACGCCACCACCAACCATTTGAGGTTCTCTTGAGCTACCTTGTCTTGCTCTACCAGTACCTTTTTGTCTAAATGGCTTTCTTCCTCCACCACGTACTTCGTCTCTTTTTTTAGTTTTTGCAGTAGCTTGTCTTGAATTGCTTCTTGCAACCATAATTGCATCGAATACACATTGTTGATTATATTCTACATTGAAGATTGCATCGTTTAATTCAACTTGCTTAACTACTTCTCCTACTTTATTGACAACATTATAATTCATCACTTAATCCTCCTTATTCAGCTTTTGCACTATAATTAACAAGTGTCTTTGCTGCAGGAACGTTCTTTGTAAATTTTACAGCAGAACGAATTGTTACTAAACTTCTATTAGCTCCTGGAACAGAACCTTTAATTAAGATTGCATTTTTTTCCACGTCAACTGCTACAACTGTAAGATTTAAAGTGGTAACTTGTTCAAATCCGTAATGTCCTGGCATATGCATACCACCACGAACTGTGTTATTATATCTACCTGAAGTAGCTAATGAACCAGGTCCTCTATGGTATCCAGAACCATGAGCTCTTGGACCAATTGTTGCATTCCATCTTTTAACTGCACCTGTAAAACCATGTCCCTTTGTCTTAGCAGTAACATCAACTAGTTCACCTGCTTGGAAGATATCAACCTTTACAAGATCGCCAACATTATACTTAAGCATTTCATCGCCTTTAACTTCTTTAAGAAATTTCTTTGGAGTTGCATTTGCTTTTGCAGCATGTCCCTTTTCAGCTTTGTTAGCAAGATTTTCTTTTTTATCTTCATAACCAAGTTGAATAGCTTCATAGCCATCATTTTCTAATGTTTTCTTTTGCATAACAGTATTTGGTAAAACTTCAATAACTGTTACAGGAAGCATTGTTCCATCAGTTGCAAAGACTTGAGTCATTCCTACTTTTCTACCTAAAATAGCTTTCATTTTCTTCGTCCTCCTTACAACTATAATTTAATTTCGATGTCAACTCCACTAGGTAATACTAGGTTTGTTAAAGCATCCATTGTTTTTGCTGTTGGATTTACGATATCAAGAAGTCTCTTATGAGTTCTGATTTCGAATTGTTCACGAGAATCTTTATCCTTATGTACAGAACGTAATAAAGTATAAACTTGTTTCTCTGTTGGAAGAGGTACTGGTCCAACAACCTTTGCTCCAGTGCTCTTTGCGGCTTCGATAATCTTAGCAACACTTTCATCTAGTGTTTTGTGTTCGAATGCCTTTAATCTAATTCTGATTTTTTTTGATTTTGCCATTAAATATTTCTCCTTTCGCCTAATTCTTGGCTTAGACTTGCTCCGTGCGAGAACCTCGGTACACCTATAATGACAACGAATTTCGGTGTTCCGGCAACTTCGCACATCATCGCCAAACTGCCTTTACTATCATACTACAAAATAGCAACCAATTGCAAGCATTTTTTTACTTTTTTTATACGTGCGCGCGTTTCCTTATTAATATATCTTGTTTTAAATGACTTTTTATTGAAATTTTAAAATATTTTACTAAATGGCCTTTAAAAATAATTATAAACATTTTAGAAGTCTTAAAGGCAAAAAAAAGACTGCATAATTGCAATCTTAATTCTTTGCTTGTTCTTCTCTAAAAGCAAGTCTTCTATCAAGTTTTGTTAAATTTTTCTTTCTAAGTCTTATAGCATCTGGAGTTATTTCAACAAGTTCATCATCCTCTATAAATTCAAGAGCTTCCTCAAGTGTCATAACTCTTGGAGCAGATACGCTAACCGCAACATCTGTAGCTGCACTTCTTACTGATGTTAAATTTTTATTTTTAATAGGATTTACAGATAAGTCATTTGACATATTATTAATTCCAATAATTTGTCCTTCATATACTTCAACTGATGGTCCCACTAATAAAGTTCCTCTATCTTCTAAAAATTGTAAAGAATAAGCCATTGTAGTACCTGTAGCAACAGATACCATTACACCATTACTTCTACGAGGCAATTCACCAAC
Organism: uncultured Bacilli bacterium; assembly: GCA_934215405.1. Taxonomy (GTDB): domain Bacteria; phylum Bacillota_I; class Bacilli_A; order RFN20; family CAG-631; genus CAKPXW01. Next base: position 13,801 of record CAKPZU010000020.1, read on the forward strand.
ATATGGAGCATAGCCAATAAATTGAGTAAGTAAAGTTCCTTCGCCATGTGTTTCATTTGTAAATTCTTGTCTATATCCAATTAACGAACGGGCTGGCAAAACATAAATAAGCTTTGTATAGCCATTTGTTGAATCCATATCTTCCATAATTCCTTTTCTTAAATTAAAGGCTTGGATAACTCTTCCAGCATAATGATCAACAACGTTAACTGTTACTCTTTGCATTGGCTCTAATAATTTGCCATTTTCCTCATGCATAATTACTTTAGGACGAGAAACAGCAAATTCATAGCCCTCACGGCGCATTTTTTCAATCAAAACAGAAAGATGCAATTCTCCTCTTCCTGAAACCTTAAAGCTTTCTGTAGTTGGATTATCCTCAACCTTCATCCCAACATTGACTTCAAGTTCTTTTAATAATCTTGCTTTTATTTGTAATGTTGTTAAAAACTTGCCACTTCTTCCAGCAAATGGTGATGTGTTTACACAAAAATCCATCGAAAGAGTTGGCTCTTCAATTTGAATTAATTCTAGTGGTTGTGGATTATCTTTTGAGCAAATTGTCTCACCAATTGAAATACTTGGAATTCCCGAAATTACTGCAATATCACCAGCGCCAATTTCATCAGCCTCTACTCTTTTAATACCCTTGTATTGATATATTTTTGCAACCTTAGCTTGAACAATTTTGCCATCAGCTCTACAATAACTAACAGTTTGATTAGCTTTTAATCTGCCTTGAAAAACCCGGCCAATTCCAAGCCTTCCAACATAATCATCATATGCTAAAGTTGATACTTGCATTTGTAAAGGAAGATCATTTTTACTAACATCATATATTGGAGTGTGCTTTAAAATAGTTTTAAATAAAGGCTCTAAATTCTCGCTTGAATCATCAAGAGATTCTTTAACAATACCCTTTTTAGCAATTCCATATAAAACAGGAAAATCAAGTTGCTCATCATTAGCATTTAAATTGCAAAACAATTCAAATACTTCATCAATTACTTCTTGTGGGCGAGCATCTTTTTTATCAATTTTATTGATAAGTAAAATAGGCTTTAAGCCTATTTCTAAAGCTTTTGATAAAACAAATCTTGTTTGAGGCATTGGGCCTTCTGAAGCATCAACTAGCAAAATTACATTATCAACTGTTCTAATAATTCTTTCAATTTCTGATGAAAAATCAGCATGGCCTGGAGTATCAACAATATTAATTTTAATATCTTTATACATTGAACAATTCTTAGAATAAATTGTAATTCCTCTTTCTCTTTCAAGTTCGTTACTATCCATTACACAATCAACAACTTCTTCATTATCTCTAAAAACATGGCTTTGACGTAAAAAAGCATCAACTAAAGTTGATTTTCCAGCATCTACATGGGCAATAACTGCAATATTCAAAACTTTTTGGTAATCCATATAATCACTTCTTTCAAATAACCTTGTATATTTTATCATAAAATATAAATAAAAAAAATATTTTCTTTAAAAAAGCAAAAACTTATAGCATTAAGCTATAAGTCAATTACTCTTCATATCCATTAGGATTTTTTACTTGCCAATTCCAAGCGTCTCTTGCCATATCTTCAATGCCATATTTAGTGATAAATCCTAATTCATTTCTGGCTTTTGTTGGATCTGCATAGCATGTTGCAATATCGCCAGGCCTTCTTTCGACAATTCGATATGGAATTTCATGTCCAACTGCTTTATCAAAAGCCTTTAAAACATCCATTACAGAATATCCTTTTCCAGTGCCTAAATTATAAATAACTAGACCTGGATTTGTAGTTAATTTATTTAAAGCTAGAACGTGCCCATAAGCTAAATCGCAAATATGAATATAGTCTCTAACGCCAGTTCCATCTTTAGTATTATAGTCGTTACCATTTACATGAACATATGGTCTTTTTCCAATTGCAACTTGTGTTACATAAGGTACTAAATTATTAGGAATACCATTAGGATCTTCTCCTATTAAGCCAGATGGATGAGCACCAACTGGATTAAAATAACGTAATAAAGCAACATTTAAAGTGGAATCAGCTTTACAAACGTCCATTAGAATTCGTTCAATAAAATACTTAGTAGTTCCATATGGATTTGTAGTTTTTCCAATTTCAGCCTCTTCAGTAATAGGCAATACTTTTGGATCTCCATAAACAGTTGCACTTGATGAAAACACAAAATTCTTTACATTATATACTTTCATTAATTTGAGAATAGTGAATACAGAATCAATATTATTTTGATAATATTTTAAAGGTACAACAATTGATTCAGGCACACATTTTAAGCCTGCAAAATGTATTATTCCATCAATATGATTTTCTTCAAAAATTACTTTTGAAGCTTCATAATCAGTTAAATCAACCTTATAAAACTTAATAGGCGTATTAGTTATTTGTTCAACTCTTTTAACTGCCTCATATTTTGAATTTAATAAATTATCAACGCAAATAACATTATGCCCTGCCTTTATTAATTCAACACAAGTATGTGTCCCAATATAACCAGCTCCACCAGCCACCAAAATATTCATAAAACCATTCCTCCTTCTATGCAACTGTTATAATTATACTCGCAATAGTAAATAATTTCTAGATTATTTTAAAAATAAGCAATTATTTTTCTTTTATTATGACAAATATTAGAAAAATATAACATTTTTATTTCGAAATGTTGAAATATTATAAAAATTATTTTATAATATAATGGTTAATGTAAAGAAGGTGCGTTTATGTCAAAAGAACAATTTGAAAAGATTGTTAATCATGTTAAAGTACAGGGATTTGTTTTCGCTGGAAGTGAAATTTACGGAGGCCTTGCAAATAGTTGGGATTATGGCCCACTTGGTGTTGAAATGAAAAACAATATTAAAAGAGCATGGTGGAAAAGATTTATCAGCGAATGTAAATATAATGTAGGCTTAGATTCAGCAATTATCTTAAATCCAAAGGTTTGGGAAGCATCTGGCCATGTTGCAACATTTTCTGACCCTTTAATCGATTGCAAATATTGTAAATCAAGATATAGAGCAGATAAATTAATCGAAGAATTCAATCCTGAAATTAAAGCTTCAGTAATGAATAATGAAGAACTTGAAAAATATATTAGTGAAAATATTCCATGTCCTAAATGTGGACATAAAGATTATACACAAATTAGGAATTTCCAATTAATGTTTAAAACTTCAATTGGAGTAGTTGAAGATCAAAAATCATTAGCTTATTTGCGTCCTGAAACAGCCCAAGGTATCTTTATTAACTTCAAAAACGTTCAAAGAACTTCAAGAAAGAAAATACCTTTTGGAATTGGGCAAATTGGTAAAGCATTCCGCAATGAAATAACTCCAGGAAATTTTATTTTTAGAACAAGAGAATTCGAGCAAATGGAAATGGAATTTTTCTGTAAGCCTGGTACTGACTCAATGTGGTATGATTACTGGAAAAATCATTGTATGCAATTTTTGCTTGATTTAGGAATTAAAAAGGACAATCTTAAGTTTATTGAATATGAGCCAACAGAATTAGCTCATTATGCAAAAGCAACTTGTGATATTCTTTATAATTTTCCATTTTCAGAAACATTTGAAGAATTATGGGGAATTGCTAATAGAACCGATTATGACTTAACAAAGCACCAACAATATTCAGGAGAAAATATGACATACTTAGATCCTGAAACTAATGAAAGATATATTCCATATGTTGTTGAACCATCAGTTGGTGTTGATAGATTAATGCTTGCACTATTGTGTGATGCTTATGATGAGGAAGTAATTAATGAAAAAGATACAAGAGTAGTTATGCACCTTCATCCATGTATTGCTCCATATATAGCAGCAGTATTACCTTTATCTAAGGCATTATCTGATAAGGCTAATGAGGTATATGATATGTTAAGTAAGCATTTCCATATCGATTATGATGAGGCTGGTTCAATTGGAAAAAGATATCGTCGCGAAGATGCAATCGGTACACCATATTGTATTACTATTGATTTTGATACTGTAAATGATGATTCTGTTACTATTAGAAATCGTGATACTATGCAACAAGAAAGAATTAAAATAACTGATTTAACTGACTTTTTAGATTCAAAGATGTTTTTATAAGGAGAATTAATGGACAATAACACAATTGAAAAGATTAATGAAATAAGGCAACAAGCCGATATTGTTGATATAATTTCAAGGCATATAAGCGTTACACGTAAAGGAAAGAATTTTTTTGCAATATGTCCTTTTCATAATGATACAAATCCATCAATGTCAATTAGTAAAGAAAAGCAAATATATAAATGCTTTGTATGCAATGCTGCTGGAAATGTATTTACATTTATTCAAAAGTACAAAAAAATCCCTTACATGCAAGCTGTTAAAGAGGTTGCAGATCTTGTTGGAATAGAGTTTAATTTAGTAAACAAAAGAAAAGATGAAATCATTAATGTAAAAGACAAAGTATTATTTGATATACTTTCTGATGCTACAACTTTTTATAAGAATTCACTATTTTCCTCAAAAAAAGCAATAGAATATTGCCAAAACAGAGAATTAGATCAAAAAACCATTTCTGATTTCAATATTGGCTATTCACCTGATGGTACAAAGCTACCTTCATTTTTAGAAAATAAAGGCTATAAAAAAGAAGACATCTTTCGTTCTGGATTAGTTGTTGATACGGATGGTGAATTAATTGATAGATTTGCAAATAGACTGATTTTTCCAATTTCTGATTTAAATGGAAAAGTAATTGCCTATTCAGGAAGAATTATAGAAAAGTCAGATATGGCAAAATATGTCAACTCTCCTGAAACTGAAATATTTATAAAAGGCAAAACATTATATAATTATGCCAATGCTCTTCCTTTTATAAAGCAAACAAAATGTATGTACATTTGTGAAGGATTCATGGATTGTATTGCTCTTTATAAAGCGGGCATCAAAAATGCCGTTGCCTTAATGGGAACAGCTTTTACAAGTGAGCATTTAAAGGTCATAAAATATTTAGGTGTTGAAGTAATCTTATGTTTAGATGGTGATAATCCCGGAAATATTAATGCCAATAAATTAGCTAACGAATTGCTTAATTTAGATATAGATGTAAAAGTAATTCCTAACTATAATGATGTTAAAGATTTAGACGAATTTTTAATAAAATATGGTGGGGAAGCATTGGTTTCACATTTAAATGAAGTAAAAATGAATGCCTTTGATTTTAATTTTTATGTAGCAAGCAAGTTAAATGAATTAGCAAGTAATGAAAGTAAAAAAAGCTTTCTAAAAAAAATGTGTAAGCAAATTGTAAAAATGAATAATGAAGATATTGATTTATATGTTGATAAGTTACATAAAGAATTAGGATTTTCTATTTCAACAATAAATCAATTATTACAAAAAGAGAAAAATGAAAACAATACATCTCCTATTAATGAAATAAAAAAATACGTAAAATTTAGCAAAAATGAAGATTTACAATTAAGAGTCTTAACACAAATGTTAGACTCAAAGGAAGCAATTGAAATATTTATTAACAGTGTTGTTTACTTAAAAAATGATGGATATAGAAAACTAGCATTTTTAATAAGTGATTATTATAAAGAAAATAAAGACACATTTAACTCTGATTATATGATTGCCGATTTATTTACAAAAGTGTCAACAGATTTTCAAGATGATGACTCTTTAATTAAAGCACTATCATATATCGATGAAAACAAAGACAACTATCCAACATTTTCAAAGAGATATTTTAATGACTTAATCTATGAGATTAATGAGATAGCTCCACTAGAAGAGGAACTAGAAAAAGTTACAGAAGACTTAAAATATGCAAATACAAAAGAACAAATGAATGAATATATTAAAAAAGCCTTAGAATTAAAGCAAAAAATAGCAAGCAAAAAAAATGGGAAAATTGGAGGAATAAACAATGGAAAATAAAATGGTGTTTGAAAACGCAGATCAAATTAAGGATTATTTCGTATCTTTAATAAAAAATGGTAAAAAAGTAAAGGATGATGAAATAATTAAAGCCTGTCAAACTATCGATATGGATGATGAAGAAATGGCAGATTTAATTGATGAAATTTTATCAGCTGAAGAAGATATCGAAAATATAGATGTTGATTTCTCAAAAGATCCTGAGCTTGATGAGAATTTATTATTAGATGATGATGTATTTATTCCAGCTGAGGATGATGCTGCATTAATTAATGATGCTGAAATTGATGATTTGAGTAATTTTGACATTGATAGCAATGCCAAAATTAATGACCCTGTAAAAATGTATTTAAAAGAAATTGGTAAGGTACAATTACTTGGTGATAGAGAACTTGAACTTGCTAAAAGAGCAAAAGAGGGCGATGTTGATGCTAAAAACGAATTAATATCTGCCAATTTAAGATTAGTTGTTTCAATTGCTAAGCATTTCTTAGGCCGTGGCCTTTCTTTTTTGGATTTAATTCAAGAAGGAAATATTGGCTTAATTAAAGCTGTTGAAAAATTTGATTATACTAAAGGATTTAAATTTTCAACATATGCCACATGGTGGATTAAGCAAGCAATAACAAGAGCTATTGCTGATCAAGCTCGTACTATTAGAATACCTGTTCATATGGTTGAAACTATTAATAAAATGACTCGTATACAACGTCAATTAACACAAGAGTTAGGAAGAGAACCAACTGCTGAAGAAATTGCTGAAAAAATGGATGGCGATATTACTCCTGAAAGAGTAAGACAAATCCAAAGAATCAACCTTGAGCCAGTTTCTCTTGAAACACCAATTGGTGAAGAAGATGATTCACATTTAGGAGATTTTATTGAAGATAAAGAAGTAATGACTCCAAATGAATACGCAAGTAATGAATTATTAAAAAATGAATTACAAGACATATTAAAAGAACTTACTCCACGTGAAGCAAAGGTTTTACAACTTCGTTATGGTCTTGGGGATAATAGACCACACACACTTGAAGAGGTTGGTAAAGAATTCAATGTAACAAGAGAAAGAATTAGACAAATTGAAGCTAAAGCTTTAAGAAAATTAAGACATCCTTCTCGTTCTAAAAAATTAGGTGACTATAGAGAAAAGTAATATGTCAAATTCAATTAAATTAGATAACCGTTTATTAACAATTGCTTCTCTTGTTGATAATTGCAATACCTTAATCGATGTTGGTACCGACCATGGTTATCTACCAATTTATTTAATTCAAAATAATATCGTTAAAAAAGCTATAGCTTCAGATGTTGCTATAAATCCTTTAAATAAAGCTTTAGATAATATTATTAAATATCACCTAGAAGGAAGAATAGAAGCAAAGCTAGCAAACGGATTAATTAACCAAGGATATGCTGATTTTGTCGTAATCGCTGGAATGGGTGGAAATTTAATAATAGATATCTTAAACAATAAAAGCCTTGATTATCCATATTATATTTTGCAGGCAAACATTAATGTGCCTTTACTTAGGAAATATCTAATGGAAAATGAATACAAGATAATTGATGAAAAAATTTCTTTTTGTAACAAAAAGTTTTATGAAATCATAAAGGCCATTAATGGGCATCAAGAACTTAACGAAATAGAAATTGAAAATGGACCTATCAATTTAAAAAATAAAGATCCATTATTTATTAAAAAACTTAAAAATGAAATAAATAAATATGAATCAATATTAACTAATTTTCAAGGTAATCAAGAAGAAGAACTTAAAATAAAAAATAAAATAAAGCAAATAAAAATAGCCATGGAATATTAACCATGGCTATTATTTTTAATATTTTACTTCTTAAGTCCGTATTTCTTATTGAACTTATCGATTGCACCAGCTGCTTGGGCAAATCTTTGTTTTCCAGTATAAAATGGGTGACAATTTGAACATGAGTCAACTGTAATATTTTCTTTTACAGAGCCTGTTTCAAATTCAGAACCACATGTTGTACAACGAATAACAATTCTATTATACTTTGGATGTATTTTTGCTTTCATAAGATATCTCTCCTTCCGCCTAAAGTTGCATTTTGAACCTTAAGTAAGTTAAGTCCGTTTATAATCTTACCACACTTAAATATAAAATACAAGCGTTTTGTAATTAATCTATTATTTCTTTGCTAATGCTTCAGCTACTGCTACTGCTGTAGCAACTGTTGCACCAACCATTGGGTTATTACCCATACCAATTAAGCCCATCATTTCAACATGTGCAGGAACAGATGATGAACCAGCAAATTGAGCATCAGAATGCATTCTACCCATAGTATCTGTCATACCATAAGAAGCAGGTCCTGCTCCCATATTATCTGGGTGTAATGTTCTTCCAGTTCCACCACCTGAGGCAACTGAGAAGTATTTC
>CAKPZU010000021.1 GCA_934215405.1 uncultured Bacilli bacterium
TCCCTATAGTGATTATATAACTTTGCCTATACCAAAATTGGGACACACAGCAACACTTTCAGCAAAAAGAGCCATAAATTTAAGGCATTTTGTAACATTAGTTTTGAAACATAGCAAAAGAAAAATGATACTTATTTCTAAATATCATTTGTGGTATGGTGTTTTATTTAAAATTGTATAGGCTCTATATATTTGCTCAAGTAAAATCACTCTTGTTAATTGATGTGGAAAAGTCATATTTGAAATACTTAAATCAAAGTCAGATTTTACGCTTTCATCAATTCCATGAGATGAGCCAATAACAAAGCTTATATCACTATTTCTATTAGCTTTTATATCTTCAATTTTTAAAGCTAATTGCTCACTTGAAAGCATTTTACCCTTAATAGCTAACTTTATAACAAATCCCTTTAAATGCTTATTAATTTCAATTGCTTCAGCCTTTAAAGCATTTGTAAAAGGAGTTAATGTAGATTCTTTACATTCAATCACTTCAACCTTATCAAATCTTGATAATCTTTTTAAGTATTCATTGCAAGCATCTACTAAGTATTTTTCCTTTAAATTTCCTACACATACTATATATATCATATAGTAATACTCCTAACTTGCTCTATTGTTTTCATTAAATGATAGGTAGCATAGCAATCTACTAAAGCATTATGGAAATTAGTATCATCAAAGCCATATTCATTAGCTGCAATTGAAAGCTTTGTTTTAGTTGGATTTAGATATTTTTTAACATCATTTATAACATCAAACCATTTAACATCTAATAAAGGCAATTTATATTTTTTAAACATTAGCTTTAAAATATTTTTATCAAAATCACAACCATATGCATATATTAAATCACATGTGCTTAATAACTTATGAATTTCTTCCACTAAATGTCTTTCAGAATAGCCATTATCCTTACAATCATGTAATGAAATATGTGTCATTTTAGCAACGTAAGGGCTAATATAATTAACATTTCTATTCATTAGATTAACTTCTTCTATCTTATTATCTTGAATAATTAAAGCTGCAAATTGGGTTATTTTTCTTTCATTTTCTCTTTGAGCGGAGTTTCCTTCAATATCTAAAATAATATATTTTTTGTTTGAATCATCAAAGTACATTAAAATACCTTTACTCCCTCTTTATAAACGCTCTTAACATGTAAATCATCGCTTAATAAAACAATATCAGCAAGTTTTTCTTTTTTTAGCTCACCTCTATCATTTAATTTAATGCTTCTTGCAGCATTAGTTGATGAAATCTTAGCTAAATCAATTAATGAAGCATTTGTATATTCTTTAACATTTCTAATAGCTTGATCCATATTTAATAAAGAGCCAGCAAGAGGACCTGTTGTTAAATAAGCAGCTCCATCTCTTTTAACACAATCTAAGCCAAATAGCTTAAATGTATCAATTGATGAATGCTTTCCAAGTAAAGCATCTGTTACAATAACAAATCTATCTGGTCCAACAATTTTATAGAAAGTCTTTAAAGCATTTGGACAAACATGAATTCCATCACAAATACATTCAGTAAATAAACTATCAAAATACATAGCTGCTGTAACAACACCTGGATTTCTATGATGATGTCCACTCATAGCATTATGAGTATGTGTTGTATTAGTTAAGCCAGCCTTAATAGCATTTTCAACATCTGTAAATGTGGCATCTGTATGGCCAGCAGAAACAGTAACTCCTTTACTTGTTGCATGCTTAATAAATTCCATAGCGCCTTCCTTTTCTGGAGCTAATGAAATATATCTTACATTATTATTTGAAGCTTCTACTAATTCATCAAATTCTTTTATATTTGGATTTCTAATAAAGGCTTCATTTTGAGCGCCTTTATATTTTACACTAATATATGGACCTTCAAAATGAATGCCACCAAGAGATGGAACCTCATTTTTAGCTTTAGCAACTACCTTACAAACATTTAATAAAGAATCATGATCACTAGTTAAGGTTGTCGCTAAAAATGTTGTTGTACCTTCGCTATATAAAGCATTAGCTATAGTTTTAATGCCTTCTACATCAGCGTACATAAAATCAATGCCACATGAACCATGAATATGAATATCTATAAATCCTGGCATAGCAATTTGCTTATGACCATCAATGATATTTTTATCATTTCCTTTATATTCACCTTCACCAATATTTTTAATAATTTTATTTTCAATTTCAATAAATCCATTTTCAATTACTTTATTTAAAGTAACAATTTTAATATTTGTTATAACCATATTATTAATCACCCAAACATATTTTACACTACTAACTACAAAAATGCTATAATTATTATGGTAGTATTTTAAAAGGAGCTAGTGTATATGGAAAAAGTTATTTATCAAGCTTATCCTCATTTCTATGATAGAATGCAACAATTTGTCAAAGAAAATGAAAGTATCAAAGAATGTGATGTTTGTTTTGTTGGAGATTCAATGATTGAATTACTTCCAATTGATAGTTTTGATTTTAAATGTGTTAATAGAGGCATTATTTCTGATAAATCAGCAGGTGTTTTAATGACTTTAAATGATAGAGTTATTGCTACAAATCCTAAAGAGGTTTTCTTATTTGTTGGTTCAAATGATTTATGTGATGGTTATACATTAAAGCAAATTGAAAACAATCTAAAGGACATAATAACTCTTTTAAAGGAAAACTTACAAAATGTTAAAATATTTATCTCAACAATTCTTCCACCTTGCTATTATGAAGCCACTCATGTTGATAAAATTTATCGAGAATGTAGAGATATCTTAAAATTAAAAGCATTAAATGATATAATAAAAGATATGGAAGATATTAAAAACAATATTCATGTTTTTGATATTTATCCATTATTTGCTGATGAAAATGATTCATTAAGGGTAAATGATACTGTTGATGGAATACATTTAAATAAAGAAGCATATTTAAGATTAATTAAAGAATTAAAGAAGGTGTTATAAAATGGAACTATATCAAATAATATTAATCATTCTTGCTGCCGTTATTGTTGTTGCTGGAATTACTTACCTAATTGTTTATTTAAAGGCTAAAAGCAATAAAAAGAAAAGTGAAGAAAGCAGTAATGCTTTTTACACTACCTTAATAAAATGGCTTGGAGGTATTAAAAATATTGAACAGGTAAGTTCAATTTCTTCAAGGCTATCAGTCGTTTTAAAAAATCCTGCATTGATTAATGAAAATGAGTTAACAAATAAAGGTATAGGTATTGTAAAATCAAGCAAGAAAATCACCTTAGTAGCTGGCGAAAAAGCTAGCTATTATTGTGAAAAAATAAATGAAGAATTAGCAAAGTAAAAAGAAAAGCCATTAAGCAAATATACTAAGTACAGAGTTTAATGGCTTTTATTATATTTAATTATTTATATTGTCTTTTTTTAATAAGTACTAATGATGCTAATAATAAAGTCATACCAACTGCTGTAGTATTACCTTTACAACCTTTTTTGCTTTCATTGTAAAAGTAATAGCTCCTATACTGAATAATGTATAAATGAAAAGTGTATTTTGTTTATGAAAAGAAGGCAATTATGCTTACTTTTTTTAGTTTTCAGTAGGCTTATTATGCATACTATATACGCATTTTTTGATAATATAAGCGATTATCATTGTATAATATTATGACAAAAACAAATCTATTTTCTTTAACAAGAAATCAATAACATTATAATGCGTAATTCCATCTCTAGACATATCTATCTTATCTAACGATAGAACATATTTAGGTGATGCATCTTTAATTGGAGAAAATGCGCCAAATTCTCTTTTTATTGTTTCTTCAGATTCTAAAATATATGCAACTTGAATAAAGCATTTCTTACCATTTTGACAAGCAACAAAATCTACTTCACCTTTATATGTTTTACCTATATAAACATCATATCCTCTAGTAAGCAATTCAATGCAAACAACATTTTCTAGGAATCTACCTATATCGTATTTATTTGAATCAACATTAATTATTCTCATTCCATTATCTATTGCATAATATTTTGGATTTGATTTTAAAGCTTGCTTGCCAGGTATATTATATCTGTAGATTGGTTTAATCAAAAATGATTTTTCTAACTTATCAATATAATTATAAATAGAACTTAATGAGCAATATTCTTTACCATGGTTTTCACTTTTTAAATAATTATATATTGCTTCAGGATTAAAATCATTTCCAGCATTAGATAATATATATTTTGCAATTCTATTAAACTTTTCTTTTTCTATTTCGCTATCTCGAGCAAAAATATCTTTAATACATATATTATTATATAGCTCGCGAAGATAGTTCTTTATATCATTTTTATTCATTAAATCAAATCTAAGTGGATATCCACCAAGTTCAAGATAATCATAAAATGAATCTTCCATCAATTTATTATTTGCCTTTCTATACATTTCACTTTCATAAAAAGAAAAAGGATATATTGGTATTTCTATAATTCTTCCTGTAAGTAATGTAGAAATTTCAGTTGATAGCATTTTAGAATTTGAACCAGTTATAAATATACTGCAATCAAAAGATACTCTAAATGAATTTATAGCTTTTTCAAATGATTTTACATGTTGAATTTCATCAAAAAATAAATATTGCTTGGCTTTTCCTCTTTTATTATTTATAAATTCATTTAATTTTTTGTAATCATCAATATCTTCATAATCCAAATTTTCAAAGTTTATGTAAATAATATTAGACTCATCAACCCCCTTTTCTTTAAGTTCATTAATAATTAATTCGATCATTTTAGACTTTCCAGAACGTCTTGAACCGATTAATACCTTTACTATATCAATATCATAAAATGGTCTTATTTTATTTAAATATTCTTCTCTTTTGATAAGCATATAGATTCACCTCTATTTTTGTAAAAATTCAAAATATTTTTAATTTTTCCAAGTTGTTTATTAAATTGTATCACTATTCAAAATATATTTCAATATATTTGCAAGTTTTTGAATTTCCACATATTTAATTCGTTAATTTTTTGTTAGTATATAAAGTCATTATTATATTTGTTTTTACAAGATAATTTTCAATTTAAATAATTAAATAGGAATTATAGCTATAAGTACTATGATAATATCATTAATGATATTGTAGGCATAATAAAAATTAATACCATAAATCTATAGTATTTATTTTATTGACTTTTTTTCTAAAATTTTTAACTACATTAGAGAAAAAGTCAATAAATGTAAAAGTAATAAAATTTTTACTTAAATAAATGAATATGTATAGTGATTATTTACCTTAAAAAATCTTTTTATTTATAACAATTGCAATACCATCTTTATATCATCATTATAGTCACATTTTTTCATATAAAGTTTTTGAAGTAACATTTATTCCCTGAATTTATATTTTTCAAATTGCTGTAAAGGAAATGTTTATTATCTTTCGCAAAAATATTTTCTAATAATTTTAAAAAATGGCCCACCATGGTACGCTTGAATCAGAGGCGCGGTGGGATCTATTGGTATCAATATAATATAAAAGTCAATCATTTAACATATTTTAAAAGTATTATTTGATATGTTTTAGTGTCTTATTTAATTTTGGAGAAATTCAAATTATATAATAAATATCATCATTACATATTAATAACGCTTTAAATTTTTTTATATTTTCTATATTATTTTCTATAAGAATTTTTCCATGTTAAAGGTGAAACACCATATTCCTTTTTAAAAGCATTTATATAATTACTTTGGTTTGAATAGCCAAGAATTTGTGATATTTCATTAACACTAATATTATTAGCTAAAAGTAAAGATGTTGAATACTGAAGCTTCTTTTTATTAATAAAGCTAATTAAGGTAGTATTAAAATACTTTTTAAATTCACGACATACATGACCATGGCTATAATTAGATTTTTCAATTAAGGAATTTAAAAAAGTTTCTGTTGATACATAATGAGTAAAATTATAAACATTAATAGTATCAACTAAGGTTAATAGCCATTGTGGAGCATCATAATTAACTTCTATTTTAGATTCTAAATAAGCATCGATGCATTTAATAATTAAGCATTTATCAATTGCTTGGATTTCTTCTTGCTTCATTGTAAGCTTTTGATTCGAAATTGAAAGTGCTGTTGCTTCAATTGAATCAGCATGAGCTCTATCTATTTTACAAACAATAGGTGTTAAAGCATTTTTTAGTTCATCATATAAGCTTTTACTAAACAAGTCGCAAAGCTCTTTCATCTGCTCATCAGTAATATAAATATCTCTATATTCACAATTTGTTCCCTTTAGCTTTAAATAATGAGTATCATCAGGTCTAATAATTATCATACTATATGGACTTAAAAAAATATCACCACTCATAAAGTGATTAATATATTTTCCTTTTTTTGTTATACTTATTTCCCAAAAAACGTGTTTATGTAGTTCTATGTCTAGTCCTACAACATTATTTGTATACATGTCACTAATTAATTCCCAATTATATGTTGGGTAATTGGTAATTTTTAACATTTAAAAACACCTCTTTTTTGTCTTTTATATGAATATTTTATTAAAAAAACTACTTTTTATCAACATTTTATTAGTAAATCGCTTTATATTTATAATAATTATTAAAATATTGATTTTTGACAATTGTTAAAAATTAACATATATAAGTCAAAAAAGTAGAAGAATTACAACATTATATAGAGGTATAATATAGGTGGAAAAAGTATTTTGAGTGGATAAACATATGGAAAAAGAAACATTTTTAAAAGCAAAGCCAATTTGGCTTAATAGCCTTACAAATAAGCTAAACTCTGCAGCATTATTTAAAGTAACATTAAATAAATTAACAAATGCTACTTTAAAAATAACTGCCTCTTCTTTTTATCGTGTATTTGTTAATAAGCACTTCATTGCTTATGGACCTGCAAGAGCTGCTCATAACTATTTTAGAGTTGACTACATCAGCCTTCCTTTAAATTTAAATGATAATGAAATTGTAATTGAAGTTGTTGGCTATAAGTGTAATTCTTATTATTGCTTAAAGCAAGATCCTTTTTTAATAGCAGAAATTACAAACAATAATGAAGTTATAAAAGCAACAGGTTATGATTTTAAAGCTAAAGACTATAAAGAAAAAATAGAAAAGGTTGCCAGATTTTCCTTCCAAAGAGCTTTTTTAGAAATATATGATTTTACTTTAGCTAAAAGTGAATATTCATTTAATGATATTATTACTTTAGAAAATAGAAATTATATATCTAGAAATGTTGATTATCCTTTATTCGAAGAGGCTAACTGTAAATATATTGAAAGTGGTAGCTTTAAAATTAATCCGTTAAGTAAAATGGAAAGAAATAGGACATTAATAGCTACTAGCTCATTATCTTATAATATCAACGAATTAGATGATTATTCATTTGATTTATTAAATGATACCTTATATACAAAAGAAAATAAAAAAGAATTTATTAGTGAAAATGAGTATGAAACATATAAATGTGATTATTCAATTACTGGCTTTATAAAGATTGAATTTGAAGTAATAGAAAATAGTGATGTTATTCTTACATATTCAGAAATAAATTCAAGCAATGATATTAGTAAACCAATTGACGTTGATTACAAACGAAATGATACGATTAATATAATTCGCTATAAAGTTAATAAATCAAACTTTTCTTATATTTCTATTGAGCCTTATACACTTCGTTATTTAAAGGTTAATGTCATCAAAGGAAAAATAAAAGTTAAACGTATTAGTATAATCAAGTATGAAAACCCTGATACAAATAGACTTAAATTCAAAGCAAATGATATTAAACTTGAAAAAATAGTTGAAGCCTCAAAGCATGTATTGGAGCAAAATGCAGTAGATATCTTAACTGATTGTCCAAGTCGAGAAAGAGCTGGTTGGCTATGTGATTCATTATTTTCATCAAGAGCCGAAAAATTATTCACAGGAGAAAATAAAGTTGAAGAGAACTTCTTAGAAAACTATTATCTTCATCCTTCATTTACTGATTTAGGCTTGCCAAATGGAGCAATTGGTATGTGTTATCCTGCGGAATATGATGATTATGTTTATATTCCAAACTGGATGCTATTTTATATCATTGAGCTAAAAGAAAATTATCTTAGAACAAAAAATGAAAAGCTAAAAGAAGAAAGCTATCCAATTGCTAATAATATATTAAAATTCTTAAAACAATTTGAAAATGAATATGGCTTACTTGAAAATTTACCAGGATGGGTATTTGTTGAATGGAGTAAAGCCAATTCCTATGAATTTATGAGGGGTGTAAACTTCCCAACAAATATGCTTTATCAAAAAGCCATTAAGGATTTTGCATATTTATATGATAAATCATTACTAAATAAAGCTAATTCCTTAAAAAATGAAATTATTAAGCATTCATATAATGGCACATTCTTTGTTGATAATGCTATTCGTGAAAATAATAAGCTTGTTAAAACAAATAACATATCAGAAACCTGCCAATATTATGCACTATACTTTGAAATAGCCTCAATTGATGAATATAAGAACTTATATAAAACATTACTAAATGATTTTGGGCCTTTAAGAAATGATGCAATTACTTATCCAAATATTTATAAATCAAATGCATTTATCGGAAACATTTTAAGATATAGTATTTTAGTTAATAATGGGCAAACTAATAAATTTTTAGATGAAGCGAAGGATTATTATTATAACATGGCTAAGGTTACTAAAACATTATGGGAGCATAGTGAATTAACATGTAGCTTAAATCATGGCTTTAATTCATATGTTGCTAATTTAATAGTTGAAAGCTTAACAGGCTTTACAAGTGTTGATGAGCTTAATTATAAAATTCATATAAAGGATGTTAGCTATATTACCGATTATGATATTAAAATACCTTGTAAGGAAGGATATATTCATATTTATTCAAAGGGTCAAGAAAGATGCATTAATTATCCTAAAAAATATACTATAGATGGAGGTGAAAATAATGTATAATAAGCAAACAATAAAAAATGTTACAATTGCTTTAGCAGTTGCTATTTGTACAACTATCTGCGCAATACCATATTTTAAAACTTTGGCAAAACCCAACAAGATTCAGTTAGTTGTTGATTTACATGGCTATATGCCATCAATTAATAGAACGCCAACTGCTGAAGATCCAGATGTTTTTAACTCAACGTATTATATTGCTAAAAACTTTATGGAAGAAAATCCTGATATTGAAATAGTTTGGGCTAGAACTAAGCCTGTTGGCGGTATGGATAGTGAGGTTGCTCAATGGTTTACAACCCAAATAGCTGGAGAAACCGTTCCAGCGATTGCCTTTAGTTGGGGAAGTAGATATCAAGATAGAGATTGGTATTTGTCACTTGATAAATATTTAGATGAGCCTAATTCATCACCACTTAATAATGGTAATACTTGGAGAAGTATATTTAGAGATTATTTATGGAATTCAAATTCAATAATTGATGCTAATAATAATACAGTTGCAATTCCTATAACTGTATATCCTGGTGCTTCAACTGGCTATTTTTATAATAAAACTGCTTTTAATAAAGCAAATATTACTTCAACTCCAAAAACCTGGAAGGAATTTATAACATGTACTGAAAAGCTAGAAGAAGTAGGATATGTTGGCGTTGCTCCTTGGTTATATTTTAATACTACAACAACATTTGATGCTTGGGTATTTCAATCTGTTATGTCACCTTCATATAGTCAAGTAATATTTGATCAGCTAGACTATGATAAAGATGGCCGTGTTAGTGCAAAAGAGCAAGCACGTGCATGCCTTGAAGGAAAGTTCTCACCATTTGGTGAAAATAAAGAACTAGCTATAGAAATGTATGATAATTTATATTATTACTATAAAAACATGCTTAAAAAAGGGTGGGCATCTATTGATTATAGCTCACAATGGACTAATGGTGATGTGGGAATTAGAGAAGAAGGCTTATGGGCTATTCCAACTGAAAATTCAAATACAGTAAGAGAATTTGATTATGGTGTATTTGTAGCACCTCTTGTTAGTAATGATTCTTCTTCGTTATTAGGGGAAGTTGAATATTCAACTGGTCCTTATCAGCCTTCACCTGATTTATCATTAAACATAATGAAAGCCGCTGTTAAGGATAATCCTAAAATGCTAGATGCTGCTTTAAGATTTTTAAAATATTTATCAAAGCCTCAAAATGTTTCCTTGATTTGCGTTGAAAATGGTGGGGTACTTGGAGCTGTTAAAGGTACAAACCATTCAAACATTATTGATGAATTTATAAAAGGACAATTCCCTAAAACTAAGGATTGCTCATGGCCAGCAGGCTTTTGTGATGAACAAGGTGATAAGCTAAATAGACGTTTTGAGGAATGGGTTAATGGTGTTATTAGCAAGGATGAATTCTTAAAAGAGGTTGATATAATTCAAGCAACTGGTGCCAAAACATTTTTAACTAATATGAATATTGATTATTCCTCATGGAATATAAAAATTTAAGGAGGTATAAGAACATGAAAAAGAAAATAATTATATCTTCAATAATAATTGTATGTCTTATAGGAATAATTGGTGGCTTTTATTTAAGTGATGTAAGTGAATCTAAAAAATATAGCTTTGAAATTGTAGCTATTAAATATCCAAGCGATGATAAAGTTATTATTGCTGATGGCTTATCATCATTAAGAATAAGAATGAAGCTAACAAAAAATAATGAGCCTGTTAGTGGTCATACAATTTATGTATTTACTTCAAATGGTTCATTACCACAATCCAGAATAATAACTTCAGAAAATGGTTGGTTTGATTTTTATTATTATCCATATTTGTATGTAAATGAAAAGGTATCCCCTTTAGAGGATGTTACATTTAATTTCCAAGACGAGTCAAATTCTAAGGTGTTTTTAATACCAGCTAGCTATCAATTTACTATTCCAGTAGTTAAGCCTGAAGAATCAAATAATCAATATGATTGGGAAGGGTATGAAATAATTGGTGATGAACATGAGTAAATTTAAAACATTTTTATACAAAGTAAAAAAAGGAAGGCTTGCTTATTTATTTATACTTCCACTTCTTATTGGTTCTATTGGCTTTTGCTATTATCCAGCTATTAGTGGTATTATTACATCCTTATTTAATTGGAATGGCACAGGAAATAAAGAATTTATAGGATTTACAAATTACAAGAATTTATTTCACGATCAAATATTTTTAGATTCTATTAAAACAATGATTATTCTTCTTGTTCCACGTTTATTAATTGGTGTATTTATGCCTTTATTATTTGCTGAATTAATCTTCAATACAAAAAGCAAAAGAATGCAATCATTTTATAGAGTAGCTGTTTTAATTCCAATGATTGCTCCAGGGGTAGTAGGAATGCTTATTTGGAAAAATATTTTCGAACCTGGAAGTGGCCTTTATTCTAAAATGCTCGAATTAATTGGAATTTTACAAAAAGGTCAAATAGTTGACTTTTTAAATGATCCTGATTGGGTTATTCCTACAATTATTCTTCTAGGATTTCCATGGACAAATGGTACTAGTATTTTAATTTATATTTCAGGGCTTAATTCTGTATCTGATGAGGTTATTGAAGCATCACAGTTAGATGGCTGTACTACTTTTAAAAGAATTGCTAAAATTGATTTGCCTTTATTACTAGGGCAAATAAGATATTTCTTCATCTTTGGTTTAATTGGCTTACTTCAAGATTATGGAATACAAATTATTTTAACTAATGGTGGCCCTGGCTATTCAACCTATGTTCCTGGATGGTATATGTATAAGCTTGCTTTCTCAAACGGAAGATATGGCTATGCTTGTGCTATTGGTACAACATTATTCGTAGTTATATTTGCAATTACCTTTGTAGCCTTTAAGCTAATGAGATATGGTCCATTTGCTAAGGCTGGAGAAAATGAATAGGAGGTGGAAAAAATGACATATAAAGCTTCACATAAAAACTTCTTTACTAAAATAAGATGGGGGCAGGTTTTCTTAAACTTAGCTATGGCTTTTTTACTTATTTGTATGATTTACCCATTACTTATGTCAGTTTGGTGTGCTTTTAAAACCATAAATCAATATGATATTTCAAAATTTTATCCTACCCTTCCTTTAAAAATGTTGAATTTAAAAACAGCTTGGGGAAAAATTAGTGTTTATGTATATAACACAATTGCAGTAGCATTTTTTGGAATAATTGGTTCATCAATAATTGCTTCAATGGCCTCATTTGCCTTTGCTAGAATGGATTTTCCTGGAAGAACATTATTCTTTACAATGGTTTTATGCTTAATGATGATTCCTGGTGTATTAACATTAGTGCCACAATTCTTATTATATAAGGATTTACATTTAAATGATAAATTAATAGCTTTATTAATTCCACAATTAACAATGCAACCAATTGGAGCAGTATTTTTATTATCAATGTTCTTTAAAGGTCTACCACAAGAATTATTTGATTCAGCTAAAATTGATGGGGCTAATGATTTTCAAGTATTTTCAAAAATAGCTGTTCCCCTTTCTATGCCTATTTTAATTACTCAAGCCATTATGCAAATGAATGGTATTTGGAATGATTATCTATGGCCAATGACTATTATTTCAACAAATTATGAAGCTTTAACTATTTCATCTGGATTAATTGTTGAATTTAGAAATCTATATTCACAAAATATGCCAGTTACCTATGCTGGTTATCTATTATCTTCAATACCTCTATTAATCGTCTTTATCTTTGGTAATAAGTACTACATTAGAGGCTTACTTGGCTCTTCAATTAAAATGTGAGGTGACATAACTATATGAAAAAAATTTGGATTGATACAGATATTGGTGGCGATATTGATGATGCTCTTGCTCTTCTTTTAGCCATTTCCTTAAAGGATGAAATTGAAATTCTAGGCGTTAGTACAGTTTTTGAAAACACTATTGCTAGAGCCAAAATTGCTAAAACAATATTCAACCTTGCCAATATGGATATAAAGGTTTATGCAGGTAATAAAAAGCCTTACAAAATTAAAAAGGTATTTCATGATAAAGTTGATACAGAAAAATATCCTATTACCTATATAAATGATTTATTTGATAAAGCTAAAATTGAAAAAGAAGATGCCTTACATGGCTTAATGGAAGCTTTAAGAAATAATGATGATGTAACAATTATAACAATTGGTGCTTTAACTAATATCGCAGATTTAATTAAAACAAATGATGAATGCTTAAAAAATATTAAAGAAATAGTTATTATGGGTGGAGCAATTAATATGAATTTAAATGAATTTAATATTTCTTGCGACCCTGATGCAGCAAAAATCGTTTTGGATAGTAATATTAATAAAAGAATGATAAGTTTAGATGTAACATTCAGATGTGAGCTAACCACAGAGCAAACGAATAAATTATTTGCTTGTAAAAGTAAGCTTGTTAAAACTGTAATGAGCATGTCAAAAATGTGGGGGCATAATATATTCTTACACGATCCACTTGCCTTAAGTGAAGCTATAAATAATAAATATGTTACTTTTACTAATGGTAAGCTAGATGTCATTACTAAAGGGCGTTATGCTAAAGGAAAGCTAATCAATCTATGTGATTTTAATTGGCATCACATACCACTTAAAACACTATTAATATCAAATGATGTAAAGAACAAAGAATTTTGTGAATACTATGTAAGCACTATACTAAAGCTTGATGAAAAAATGTTACATAATAAGTAAATTTACTTATTCAAATATAAACAAAAAAGGAGAAAAAAATATGAAAACAAAATGTTTATCTAGTCTTTTAGTTGTATTATTAGGTTTGCAAGCATTTAATGATGATATGTCTATATTAAATGCTGAAGCAGACGAAGCTAAGTCTTATGTTTCAGCTGATTTTACCATAGCTAATGAAAAATGGGGCTTGTTAACAGTTGATAACAAAGGCTTTAAGCAAGAAAGTGGCCAGTTAGTATTTGATAATAGCGAATATGATGCTACTGCTAATGGAGCTTGGTTAACCTTTAAGGTACAAGCGGATAATGGAAACAAAATCGATGAATTAAAGCTTGCTTGTGTTGGCAATCGTTTAGGAAGTTTTGGTAAAGCAGCTGGTGTAACTTCAACTACTGTTTCATTTAAGCCTTATTTATCTACTACAACTGAATTTAATGACACGCCATTAGAAGAAAAAATTCTTCTTGAATCTACTGAATGCTATAATTTAGATTATGATTTTACACCTTATTTAACAGCAAATGAATCTACTTATTATGTTAAATTATGGTTTGGCTCTTCTGTTGCTGGAAGCGGATTTTATTATGATTGGTTCCAGCTTGGAAAAGTTAGTATTACTGGTAAGGAATCTGGAAGTAAAGAGGAAGGTCCAAAGGTTATTGATGCAAGTAATGCTACTATTACTATTGAAAGCGATGAATACACTGAAACTGGTGATGAAATTAAACCTATTCCTGTAGTTACATTAGATGATAAAACTCTTGTTGAAAAGCAAGATTACTTTGTAACATATGAGCACAATATTGAACCTGGAAAAGGAAAAATTAATATTACATTTATTAATGATTACACAGGAAAAGCAAGTATTGAATTTACTATTAAAGCTCTTCCTATTCGCTATGATGATGCAAACTATAAAATCAATAAATATGTACCAGACAAATATGACTTTATTGATTATTGGGGTGGTGCTGGTGATATTGAACCAGAATATGGTGATGGAGTTACTTCATTTGCTCATATTTCAAGCTTAGTTCCTTTAAAAGGACAAAATATTAAATTTACTACAAGCGTACAATTACTTTCTAAAGATGCTGATAATGTTGATGGTTGGGTTACTTATTCATTCTCAAGTAAATCAGGTGAAGAAGGAAATGATAAGTCATTCCCATATTATGGTGGAAATGCTAGTGGTTATTTCCTACATATGACTAATTACTCAAATAATGAAAATCCAAGTAATCTTGAAGTACAATTTGTAAAAAGTATAAATGGTGAAACTACACTTATTGATAAATTCTTTGTTAGCAATTTAATCACTAACACTGGTGTATTAAAGAATGATGAAATTATTTTCAACTTTAGCTTAGTTAAAAACGAAAATGGTTCATGGACATTAAGCTTTACTAATAAAGCTACTAATGATGTAATTGCTTCTAAAACATATGATTATTTAAACGAAAGATTATTCATTAATCAAAATGGCCAAACATATTTATCAAGTGCTATTTATGAAGGTAATGGTTGTAATGGTGAGCATTGGAATCATAGAGGATTAAAGGTTTATGATATGGATGTATTCACTTTAGATGCTACTAATGCTAACGTAGTATTAAAACAAACTGAATTTGTTTATGAAGAAGGAAAAATATACAAACCAGAGGTAACTGTAACCATTAATGATGAAAAATTAACTAAAGATGTTGACTATTATTTAGAATATCAAAATAATAAAGCTGTAGGTAAGGCAAAAGCAATTGTTAACTTTATCGGCCAATATGCTGGAAATGAAGCAAAGGTTGTTGAATTTGATATAATAAACAAACAAGAACCAGATGTTCCAAGTGTTGAGCCAAGTGAAGAGCCTTCAAATGAGCCATCTTCTACTTCTTCATCTACTGAACAACCAACTTCAAGCGGTAATAATGAAAAGCCAAATAATAACAAGAAAGGCTGTAAGGGTGAAACAACTGCTACTGGATTTATTTTATTAACATTAATTGGAGCTTTATTTACAAAGAAAAGAAAAAATCAATAAAATGAGGTGAATTTATGAAAAAGAAAATAATTGCATTATCTCTTTTAGCTGCAACATTTGCTTTTACAAGCCAAAGTATGAATTTATATGCTACAAGTGGAGAAGAAGCAGCTAAGAGTGAAGCAAATTATGAATTAACTAGAACTACATTTGAGAATACAACTAATGGTTTAGTATTTAAACAGACTGAAATGGGAACACCTGACAATCATGCTATTTCAATTTTAAAGGTTCCATTTACGAATACTGAATCATTTGAAATTACCTTTAGTATGGTAATGGATGAATATGTTGCTTCAGGACGAAATAGTAATGATGTATGGGCAGGTATTGGCATTATGGGTGTGCCAAAATTTATTAATTGGAGAAATTCTGAAACTCATGGATTTGCTAAAGATTCCCCTGGATTATTTACTAGATTTTTCAATTTAAGTGGTGATTTAAGATATGAAGGCAGTGTTTACCAAGGAGATTATCACGTAACTGGAAGAGATGATCCTAACAGTGAAGTTGTTGATACATGGCAATTATATTCAGGTAACGCTTCTTGTAGTGCTACTAGCGATGTAACATTTAAAATGGCTTATGATGGATCAGCAAATGGTAAAAACTATTATAATTGCTATATTAATAATGAATCAATCACTCCTCTTGGACAAGCTTCATATATTGATAAAGAAATAATCTTCCCAGATGGAAACATTTATTTGTTACTTGTTATGAATACTCAAAAGGATGATTTCAATCAATTATCAAAGATGACAGTTAAGGCAATTAATGGAACATCATATGTTAAAAAAGATGTCAATCCAGGCGAAGATACATCATCAGAGCCAAACTCTACTGATACTAATACAAGTGATAACCAAAATACAAATACTGAAAGTAAAGGCTGTAAAGGAATGACTACATCATCATTTTTAACTCTTCTTTTACCAGCATATGTTTTAATAAAAAGAAAGAGCAAAAATGAAAAATAAGTTATTTATATTTTCAATTGTATCAGTACTTACTATGTTAAATGCTTGTTCAACTACTAATGATTCTTCTTCAATTTTTGATAACTCTAGTGATGAAAATAGCTCAACAGCAGTTTCATCTTCTGTAGATGATAGTTCAAGTGAAGAAGAAAATAACGATAAAAGAATTGATGATGATCTTTTTAAAAATCCAAGTTTGGAATATCGTCCTATGGTTATGATGCATAATTCAACCACAAAGCTAGTTGATGATGTTTATGAAAGAGGCTATGGTGGTATAGTAACTAATGTAACCTGGGATAAAAGCTATTTAAATAGTCCTTTAGCTTTTTCTCGTCTTTCATCTGTATTAGATCATGCTATTAACGATTTAGGTATGTATGCCTATATTTATGATGAATATGGTTATCCATCAGGCACAGCATATGGTCAAACACTTAAAGGTAATCCTGAGTATGAAGCACTAGGCTTAGTCGTCCAATACTTACCTATAAAAGCTAAAGAAAGCGGTACTATTAAATTATTATATGGTCATAAAGCAATTGAAACTGCTTATGTATATGATGGTAATAGTAAAGATACTATGATTTTAAGCAGTGGTGAAGATGTTTCATCATTAATAAATGATAAAAAGGATAGTATTACTTATACTAATAGGACTTCAACTAATAAAGTATTAGTTGCTTATATGAGTAAGCGTTGGTATGAAAATACTCATTCAATGGAAAACTGGTATGCTCAACAAAGATACATAAATATGCTAGAAAAAGAACCAACAGAAAAGTTTATTAATCTAACATATCAAAAGTATTATGAAGAAATTAGTGAATATTTTAATAATGGTATTAGAGCTTTCTTTACTGATGAGCCAGCACATCAAGGAACTTATTTTACAATTTCAGATAGAAATAGAACAGTACTTGATGTTCCTGATTTAAATATACCAATTGTTGAATGCTTAAACTATTCAGATTCTTTATTTGATGTTTTTAAAAGTACATATGGCTATGATTTAAAGGATAAGCTTGGCTATTTATATGTTAATGATAATTCAATTGAAGCAAAGCAAGTTAGGATGGATTTTTACATGCTAACTAGTGATTTGTTCCAAAATAATTATTTAAAGCAAATAGCTACTTGGTGTGAAAGTAAAAATGTTAAAAGCTCTGGTCATTTATTATTAGAGGAATGCTTATATCAAAATCCATGGTTTGAAGGAGATATGATTCAGCTTTTAGGGCAAATGGGAATACCAGGAACTGATTTATTATTTTCAACCCCACAAGCTGCCTTCAATGCCTCTTGTATAGTTTCCAAAATGGCTTCAAGTGCGGCTAATTTCTTAGGAAAAGAAGATACATTTGCTGAGATTTCTGGAGCGTTTGATGGAACTGCTGGTAATACATTTGAAAAAATATGCGCAGTTGGCGTTCAAATAGCTATGGGAATTAATAATTTTGCTTCTTATTACTATCAAGGTAATGATATTCCATTTGATGATGATAAAATCTTCTCTGCTGCTTTAGGAAGAATGCGTTATATGGTTACTGGCAGTACTAATAATGCTGATGTTTTACTTTATTATCCATATGAAGGAGTTTCAGCTGAAACATTACCATCAACTAATATGTATGAGCCAACTGCCCAAGCTAAGGAAATAAGTGATAATTTTACAGATATGTGCCAAATACTTGGATCTAAACAAATAAATTATGATTTAGTTGATTATTTGAATTTATCAAAATGTAGTGTTGAAAATGGTTATTTAGTTTCTCCAACTAAAAATAAATATAAAGCTATTGTTATTCCTTATACTACTGCTTTAAGAAGTGAAGCTATAGAAAAGTTAAAAGAAGCTATTGATAATGGCGTATGTGTTATTATTAATGACTTTGATGAGGTTGTTTCTGAAACAAATAAAAATGATTATCCAAAAGTATTTAAAGAAATAGCTAGCAAAGCAACACAGGTAAGATCTTCAAATGCAGCTGCTAATTTAATTAGAAATAAAGGCTATCAATCATTATCATTAAATGATGATTATGCAACAAAAATTTATACAAGTAAAAAGGTTAACAAAAACTATTCGTTATATCCTATAGTTAATGCTTATGATGAAGATAAAACCTATACTATTACACTTGATACATTAGGTAAAACTAAATACTATAATGCTGTTGATGGCACAATTACTGATTTAGCTTCTGAAAATAGCAATAATAAAAATGTAGTTAATGTTACACTGCCTAAATATTCAACAGGATTTATTGTCGTTTTTAAATAATTAAACACTTAAGGAGGGAAATAAAATCCCTCCTTATTACGTTATTTAGTTATTCTTTCTATAAATGCTTCATTTCGTTTATAAATATATTCATCATCTCCACAGCCTTGTAAGACAATTTCATTATCATTATAACGCTTTATACACCAAATATAATTATCATTAATTAATATACATTCACCTATTTTACATTGACTCAATGAAATTTCTATTTCTTTATTCAAAACACTAAAATCTGCAAAGGAATTACAAAATGGTAAGCTATTATCCTTATAATTTCTAATTCTAAAATATTGCTTATATGAATAAATTCCTAAATCAAAGGCTTGATTATAAGATGCTCCACAATAAATATTACTATCTTTATTAACTACTTGAAATACATATTCAGTATTTCCTGTATATAAATAAAAATATAGTTCTTCATCATTACTTTTATAAAAATCATGCATACGCCATTCCTTTAAGCATTTTTTTATTCCATCGTTTTTTATTGTTGGTAATTCACTATTTGAATGATTTATTTTAAATGATTCTATTTTTTTCATACTTTTAATTTCATCATTATTAAATTTTTCATTTAATAGCTTTTTTATGGCTTCGTTATTAGAAACAATATCATTTTTATTATTAATATAATACGCATAGGAAATACTATTATCATTAGTATTTTTTTCTAATATTGCTACTAAATTCTTCTTATTTTTATAACCTAAATAAAGCTTTACCATTAAAATGCCATTATTACTAGAATATACAAGTGAAAACTTTTCACTTTGGCATATTTCTTTATTATAGCTTCTATAAACTCCACATTCATATTCTATATTATTTACTTTAAATGTAGAAATATTATCCTTTAAAATAGAATCTATCGTGACATTAAATATTTCACTCAGTAAAACTATTTTATCAATTTCAGGATAACACATGTCTAGTTCCCACCTTGAAATTGTTTGCTTCGTTGTATTTAATTCATTAGCAAATTCTTCCTGTGATAAATTAGCTAATGTCCTAATTTGCTTTATTCTTTCTCCAAGTGTCATAATTATTTTTCCTTTATATTATTTAAATAAATTTTACTTTAAAAAATAAAAAATGTCTATAACACCAAATACTATTTTAGTCACGCGTAACGTGACTAAAAAAGGAACTAATGTTCCTAATAAACCTATAGATTTATATAATTAGTTCCTTTTAATTATTATACATTCCAATTCCATTCGTGATTATTAGATACTGCAGTTAAAGTACCATTTTTATCACTTGTATACACGTGATTATCTAAATTTGTATTTGTATTATTGTTCAAAATATTACCTGTTGAATTATTGTTATATTCAGTTGTATATATTACACATACCTTTCCTATGTATTTTGCACCAGTTATATTTCCATTATTTTTGCAATTTACATATGAAACAATAGTGTCATACTCATCCTGATTTGGTATTGCTGTATTTGCAATTCCAGAAGCTGCATTTTGAATTTCAACCACTTCATTTGTTATACGAACATCTGCATAATTACTACAATTAATTATTTCAATTTTTCCTGTAGTATTTATATTACCAATAATTCCAGCACATCTTCTATAAGAATTAATAGTAGCATAATTATTACAATTTTCAACTTTTGCACCAGAGCTTGTTGTTTCTCTAATTCCACCTATAATTCCAGCCGTACCATCAAATCCTTTAATGCTTCCATACACATTAACATTTGAAATAGTTACATCACCTTTAGCATAACCAACTAAAGCTCCGACATGATCTCCTTTAAGGCTAGAATCAGTATTTGCATCAATATCAACATCTTTAAAATTAATATTTTTAATTGTAGCACCATTAATAGAAGCAAATAATCCATAAACACATTCTGTATTTCCTTGAGGAGTAGTTGAATCATATCCAGTATTAATTTTTTCACTTGCTAGGCCTTTATTAGTTAAGCCATATATTGTATGGCCATTGCCATCAAAGTACCCAGCAAACCACTTATCTAAATATTCAGCAGTACCTCTATAATAATTTGAAATAGGCTTCCATGCAGAATTTAAGTGAATATCTGTATTTAAGACTATTTTTTTATTATTAGAATTATATTGACTAAAGTTAACGCCTGAGTTTGTTGCATCTCTAAATGCTTCGAATTGTTGTAATGAATTAATTTGGAAGTTTTCACTTGGAGTAATAGCTGGAACATTTGACTTTAAAATATTTCCACCATTATTTGAAATAGAAGAATTTGTACTATTTGTAGCGTTTAAGTTGAATACTATTGCTGTTTGTTCAATTACAATTTTTCCAGAAGTGATATTTAATTCTGTAGTTGTTCCAAATTCATGATAAGAATTTTCCTTATCCACGCTATTTACATTAATAGTTTTTGCATAGCCATAATGTTCAACATGATCATTTGGACCATCAATAGTTAATTCACACATTTGGCCATCAGTATTCATAACAACATCCTTTTTGTTACTATTAGAATAATTGATTTTCTTTATAGCTGTTACTTTTCCTGTATCAATACCTGCCTTTAAATCAGTAATTTCAGTTCCAGTAAAATCATCATGTAAATATACACTATAGCCAGCATTTGTTCTAGTTTCTAATTCTTTTGCTGTCTTAACAACAACGAATAAATCTTCATGATTTTCACTTACTTTACTAGCTTCTGGATAAACAATACCTA
>CAKPZU010000022.1 GCA_934215405.1 uncultured Bacilli bacterium
TAATGATCTCACCAGATGTTGGGTTATCAAGTCCACCTATTAAATTTAATAGTGTTGACTTTCCAGCACCTGAAGGACCAAGAATTACAACTACCTTTCCTTCTTCAACTTCTAAGTTTACATTGCTTAAAGCATTAAACTCGTGATCACCAACGACATATTTTTTTGACACATCTTTTAAAGATATTAGACTCATACATCTCTTCCTTTCATTTGAGTTAGTTATATCTAACTAGTTTTCTATATAATTATAGTTAGTATTAGCTAACTTATCAATAAAATACATCTTTATTAGCAATTAAAAGCAACTGAAAAGAAGTATTTTTACTACTAAATTTAATCGTTTGAAAACTTTAAATGGATATACTATATCACTAATTATCTGTTTACTTTTTATGATTTTTTGGTATAATATAAACAGAAGGAGGCGTTTAATATGATAAGCAAAAATATAAAATATTATCGTTTAATGAAATTTATGAGCAAAAAAGAATTAGCAGATGCTGTTAACGTTACTCCTATGGCGATTTCAAATTATGAAAGCGGGAAAAGAATACCAGAAATGGATATTTTAAAAAGAATTGCAAATGTACTTGGTGTTCGTATTTCTGACTTTCTTGTCATTAGAAATAAAGATATAAAATTTCGCCATAACGAATTTAGAAAATGTTTTTCCCTAACTAAAGAAAAGCAAGAATTAATTTATGAAATTATAGAAGAATACTTTAATCGTTTTATGGATTCAGTAGAGATTTTAGGTGGAAATGTTTTACCAAATCCTCCTATTTGTCATGAATTAAAAATAACACTTGATCCAGAAGAAGATGCTCTATCACTTAGAAATCATTTAGGCTTTGCTAGTTATGGTCCTATTGATGATTTAATAATAAATCTTGAAAACAAAGGTATTTTAGTTTTAATGCATGAAATTGATGATGAAAAATTTTCAGGAATTAATGGCTTTGTTAATGAATATCCATACATTATGCTTAACAAAAAAATGTCTTCTGAACGTAATCGTTCTACTATAGCTCATGAATTAGCTCATTTAATGTTTAATTGGAAGGAAACTAATTTAAGTGAAAAAGAAATTGAAAATTACGCTACTGCAATTGGTGGTGCATTTTTATTTTCAAAAAAAGATGCTATTAGAGAACTTGGAATTCATAGAAGATTTATTAGTAAAGATATGATATTGGTTGCTATTGAATATGGAATTTCTATGATGCTTCTAGCTAAACGCGCTGAATTATTAAATATTGTTACAGCTTCTTCTGCTAAAGAGTTTTACATTCTTGCCTCAAAATTAGGATGGAGGAAAAATGAGCCATCACGTATTGGAAAAATTGAAAAGCCAATGCTTTTTGAGCAACTTGTCTATAGAGCAATTAATGAAAATGAAATTAACTTACAACGTGGAGCTGAATTATTAAAAATGCCTTATAATGAAGTCGCTGAAAATTGCTTTTTTGATGGAAAGTAATATGGAATTTATAAGTAGCGATACAAATATTTGGATTGATTTTTCAATCATAAACAAACTTGACTTACCATTTAAATTGCCTTACATATACTTAATGGACAAAGATGCTATCGAGGATGAACTATTATTTCCAACCAATTTAAAACCAGATCTTTTAAGTTTAGGACTTCAGCAAATTGAAATAACTTTAAATGAGTTATTACTTGCTGAGCAATATGGCACAAAATATAAAAAATTATCAATATATGATAGAATTGCTTTAGCAATAGCTAAAATTAGGAAAATAACTTTACTAACTGGTGATGGTAATTTACGAAAGGCTGCTAAAATAGAATTTGTAAATGTAATAGGAACATTAGGTATACTAGATATGCTTTACTTTCAAAAATATATTAATAAAAATGAATATATCAATTGTTTAAAAGAGTTTAAAAAACATAATGGTAAATCAATAAGATTGCCTATAGATGAAATAGAAAATAGATTAGCTATAAATGCCAAAATTAAACAATAAAAAAGAATAACTAAAGGAAAATTTCATTTTTTTCTAAAAGTTATTCTTTTGTTTGTTAAAAAAATTTATATTTTTTCCACATATTAGCTAAAGATAAATCCATATTCTTTAATTGTTCAAGAGAAAAAGTTTGATGTAAAAATGACCATTTATATGATTCATCAGTAAAACCAGTGGCTTCAATAGTTTTAGCAGTCTGTAAGAAAAAATGTGTTTTCTCATCAAAATATTTAATTTCTTCTAATTTATCATTAACTAATTTTGCCACAAAGAACTTACTTGCAACATTAGTATTTAAATCTCTAAAATATCCAGAAATAAAATAATTGTCTGATTCATTATCATATTCAATTATTGATAACACTAAATTATCATCGTCAGAAAATAGTCTTTTGAACAAAGAAAAATCACTAGTATTATAAATAGATAATGCTGTTTTTGTTGATGAAACATGTCTTTCAATATTGTAAAAATATTTATTATCTAATGAAAATATAAAGTTATCATCTTGTGAACAATTCACCTTTGAAAAGCGAAATTTCTTGATTAAACAAAGCTTTTCAAGAGAATAAAAAGCAAGATTTCCACTAGTACTTTTAATTACTAGCATTTTTTGATCAGGTGATACACATCCTTTATATGCATAATCCAAATCTTTAAACTTTACTATTTCATTTCCACATTTATCATAAACATAAACAGTCTTACTAGTTAAACCAATATCGTATTTATCAATCTTTAATAATGTATAAAATTTCTTAGGCATATATACTCCATTAATATTAGAATTCTCAACAAAACTATATATTTTTCCTTTTAAAAAATCAACGCAAAACATTAGATAAACTGCCAAATAAGGCTCATATATAGCACGTTTGGTAGTTTATCCCACATTTTTAGGTAGATAAACTGCCAAAAGATAGTTTTTTGCTAATTTTAAAGAATACATTAAAATATCCTTTATTTATGTTATTTTAATGGTTTATTTTATTTAATATTTTTTCTTTTGTTTTATTAGATAAATAAGCATCATAGGTAGAGCCACCATAAGCTGATGTAGTTTCATATTCAGTTACAAAAGCGTTTTTATCAATTTCAGGAATCATTGCTTTAAGCATTTTAGCTTCTTTATAAACTAATACACAATGAACAACTTTTTTTGGCTCTTTTGAATATCCACCTTCAACAATATAAATAGTACTTGTATCATGAAATTCCTCAGATATTATTCTTTGAATTTCATCTACTTTTTCTGTAAGAATATCAATTATATAAATTGTATTATATTTTCCATAAATATTTTTAATAGCAACTGAAGTAATTAAAGCTGATAAAATACCTACTAAAAGACTTTCCCAACTTTTAAAAATTATAAATCCTAAAACAATTGTGATTACATCAATTGTTAATGTTGCAACATCTTGCTTTACATTTAAATATTTAACACAAGCTACAGAAATAACATCACTCCCACCAGTTGAGCCCTTTCCCATAAAGCAAAGTGAAGCACCGAATCCAGCAATAACACCGCCAGCTAAGCCAAATAATATAAGCTTCGCTGTGGCATCACCACTTCCATAATACTCCATAAGCTTAAATTTATTCACTAAATCTAATCTTAAAAATAAAGACATGAAAACTGAATAGCCAACAGTACCTACTAATGTTGACATAGCAAATTTTTTTCCAATTAAAAACAAAGCAACAAGCCAAAGGGCCATATTAACAATCCACAAAACAATATCAGTTGTATTACTATTAGTAAGTGGATATAAAAGATTAGAAATCATCATAGCAACAGAAGTCATTCCGCCTTTTACAATATTAAATGGAACAATAAAAATTGAATTAGATAAAGCCACTAATGCACTGCCAAATAAAATAAGAATTATGTTAACTATCCTTTCTGATATTTTTATATTTTTTTTCATAATTACCTCCGTTTTATTTTATTAATTTTAGAAGTTTTTCATTCAATTAAAAATATAACATATTTTTATTTTTAACACCATTACAATACTTTTATATTTGTTTAAAAATAACCTTAACCAAAAAACCCATTCAACTGTTAATACATAAAGCATTTGTATATGAAATATTCAATTTTCTAAAACTCTACAACTTGAATAAAGCCACATCTTCTTTTTTGCGATAACTCTTCCAATAGATGTGGCTTTAAATGTGGTGCTCTAGCATATGCTTCAATGCCTTCTTCATCCTCAAGCCATATATGATAAAGCCTTATTCACATTTTCAACTTATTGAATATGAATGCTTAGCATTCTTTGTCAGGGGACAAAATATTTATGTGCCTATATGATCAAATAAAAATGTTGTCAGCTTATTACAAATAATTTATTAATCATTTAATGAATATTCAAAATAGACTCTGCCATTCTCTTGCTTTGCACCAATTCTTTTATAAAAATTGATGGCTGATATGTTCCAATCAAGGCAACTCCATTCTATCTTTGTATATCCTTCATTTTTAATCATTTCTATAAGCTTATTAAAGAATTCTTTTCCAAATCCTTGATGACGATATTCAAAATTAATAAATAAATCCTCTAAATGAACATGTGCGTTAGCAGAAAAGGAAGCAAATATAGGATAATATAAGGCATAGCCTATTGCTTTTTCGTTATATTCTAAAATAACTGCGGTGGCAATCTTTTTTTTAAATAGCCAAAACATTAGCATATCAATAGAGCCAGTTACATCCTGTGGCCTTTTTTCATAATTTGCTAAGCCATTTATCAATTCATAAATTAAACTTATATCATTTTCAGTTGCTTTTCTTATTGTTAACATTTCTTCACCATCTTTCAATTAAAAATTATAACACGTGTACTATATTTCACCTAGTTTTATTAAAATATCCAACAATGAATAACATTTTTTGTTACTTAAGCACTTTCTTAGTCACCTAATAGAAATCCTATTTTAAATACATCTAATAAACTAGATTTATATATTCTTAATATTTTCAATCCTACTTTTATACAATAATTCTTGTTATTTTAAAACTTTTTAGTAACCATTTGTATTTTTGCCAACTTTAATTTTCTCTCTTAGGTATCTTATATTATTATCAACTGCAGTATTACTTATACCTAATAATACAACAAGTTCAGCCTTAGTAATATTTGGATTATATCTCATTTCTTAAATAATTCTTTCTCTTGTTAAGTTCAATCAATGCTTTCTAGTTATAGGATTATCACCAATTTTATTACCAACCTTATCACCAACTTTTCTATTATAGTTAAATGGAATAGTAACTACTATTGAATTATCTCTAAATTCAAAAGCATTTCTAGAATAGTTTTCAACAATTTTTAGAGCTTTTCTTCCAGATTTATCACTTATTCCTAGTTGGGCAAAGATTTCTGATAATTTTTTATTTACAGGCACCGATTCTCCTAAATAAAAGCCTTCTAATGTTTGAAATGGCGCTATTGTATTGTCTAAAATAAACATTTCTATTAACACATCAAAAAAAATGTTTGGATTAATTTTATTTATTTTTAACTTACTATGATATATTATTTTACTTATCATTCTCAGTTAAAAGCTTTTTCAGTTTATATCGTTTAATGGTTGAGGAAAATGTTCAATACTTTCTGTAATCATTCAATCATTGATGTATAAAATTTTTAAAAACTACAAATAAAAATGAAAAAATTGTGTATCAAAGTTCATAAGTTAAAACCAATAGCAAGAATCAAACTCCCGTAAAAATTAAAAAAGTTCGACACATTTTACTGTATCAAACTAATGCATTTTTAATGGCAGGGGCACTAGGAATCGAACCCAGATCGACGGTTTTGGAGACCGATGTTGAACCATTCAACTATACCCCTATTTATGTTGCATTAATATTTTAGCAACATTTTAATTATTTTTCAAGGACTATCTTAATACTTTGCTAATAAAATTACCATGAATCTTTTCAGCAGCTATAACTGAAACAAATGCATGTTCATCAATTTCAACTACTTTTTGAATAATATCTTTAACTTCAAATGAAGAGCAAGCACAATAAATTAAGTCTTTATGATTGCCAGTATATCCACCCTTTACATCCATCCTTGTAACGCCTCTTACAAAATGAAGCATTATTTCATTTGCAACCTCATCACCCTTTGAAGTTGTAATAAATAATATTGTTCTTTTATTCCTAACATAGAATAAATCAATAACAATTGAATTAATAACAATATATACTAATGTGTAAAATGCTTTTGATAAAGCCATTTCACTACCATCAATAAATAGTCCTAAAATCAATGTTACACCATTCATTAAGGTTGTTACCCTACCGATTGAAATTTGCTTTCTTACACTATAATACATTGAAATGATATCAATTCCACCAGTTGAGCCATCAAATATATAAGCTAATGCATTAGCACAACCATTTAGCATACCTACAAATAAAGCTGCATCCAAATAAGAAATATCTCCATTGGCAACAGATAAATGTAACTTAACGCCAATATCATCAGGAATAAAAGCCATTGCTATTGTTGTTACGACAACAAAGACTAGTGAACATATAGTAAATTTGTGTGAAAGCTTTTTCCAGCCAAGTATTAATACTGGAATATTAATTATTAAAAATACAACACTAGCTATTGTCGTTTCAAGGGATTTTTCTGGAGTAAAAATATTATCATAAATTCTTCCGACAACTAATGCAATACCAGTAAAGCCAGTACTTAAAAACTTATTTGGCGAAATAAAAACTTTCACACCAATTGTAATTACAATTGCAGAAATTATGTTTACTAATATTGAAATTGTATAGGAAACTGCTTTTTTATTTAATATTTTTTTCATACCATTACTCCATTAACAAACAATATTATAATTACACTTAGCTTTATTTTCAACATTATTTTATAAAATAAAATCATTAAAGCTCCAATACTCTGAAGAAACGTTACTATTATATTCACCAGTGATTGGATTTATAAACATTTTATTAATATATGCTGGAGGATTATACCAAATATTTTCATCTTCAATTGCATTAACAAAATTTTTAAAAATACTTTTTCCTATATTTTTATAAGTTAATGGAGTATTGTCATCTGTTCCATTCCATATACCGATACAATAATTCGGATTAAAACCAATAATATATGAATTATATGAATCTGTTCCTGTTTTAGCAGCATAATAATTCTTTGTTTGATAATTAATCAATGTAGGCTTTGTATAATCTATTAAGTTTTTATCAAATGGAGCTCTTAATAATTGATTTAGTAAATATACATAAGGAGTTTCAAGCCTTTTAGAAGCTTTTGTATTGTTTAAAAATAATACATTTCCTTTATAATCAGTAATTTTTTTTATTATTCTTGGAGCGTAGTATGTTCCAAGAGAGGCGAAGCAATTATAAATACTTGTAAGATTAATAAGGCTTGTTTCATTAATTCCTAAAGCAGATGAAGGAACAACATCACCTTTAATATTAAATTTATTCATAAGCTTATAAAAATTATCAAACCCAACATATAGTAAAGTTTTAGTTGCATAAATATTATCACTTAATCCTATTGCTTGTATCATATTAATTTTGTGGCTTGCATAATTGTTAGAAGCATTAGTTGGCGAAAATGGCTCATATCCTAATATATTAAAGGTTGTTTGCTTACA
Organism: uncultured Bacilli bacterium; assembly: GCA_934215405.1. Lineage (GTDB taxonomy): Bacteria > Bacillota_I > Bacilli_A > RFN20 > CAG-631 > CAKPXW01. The sequence continues at coordinate 7,662 of CAKPZU010000022.1, forward strand.
ATTTAAATACGTCAATGGATTCATCTTACATTTTAAAGCTAAATAATATAGTAATGGTTTAATTGTTGAACCTACTGGTCTAATTGAATATAAGCATCTTAAATATTCATCATCTATATCATACCCTCCCGACATTGCAAGTACATCACCACTATTTACCTTAAAAACAACAGCACTTATTTGGCTATTATCATTTGGATTTTCATTTTTTATTAAATTAATTAATCTTGCTTGTAAATCATAATCAACTGTTGTATAAATCTTTAATCCTTTTGCAAGCGTTTTTTTATTATTATATTTATTTATTTCTAAAAATTTTTTAATGTAAAAATAATAAGGAGTAATTGGATTTTTAAAGCTTTTTTTATTAATTTTAATATTTGGATTTTTATTTAAAAGTTTTTCATATGTTGATTTATTAATATAGTTTATTTTATGCAATTTTTTTAAAACATAATTTTTCCTTTTTATAGCATTTTCATAATTGATATCTGGGGCATTTAAATTTGGAGCATTAGCAATTCCTACAATCATGCATACCTCATTAAGAGTTAGTTCCTTATTACTTTTACTAAAATAGTAATTACTAGCTTCTTCTATTCCATAAATATTATGTCCTAAAAAGATATTATTTAAATATTCTTCAATAATTTCATTTTTGCTGTAATGTGTTTCAATTCTTATTGTCATAAAAGCTTCTTTTAGTTTCCTTAAAATAGTTTTGTCATTATCATAATATAGTGATCTTGCTAACTGCTGACTAATTGTTGAACCACCACTACTTGAGCTTGTAAGTATATTATCAATCATTGCTCTACTTATTCCCTTAAAAGAAAAGCCAAAATGATTATTAAAATTATCATCTTCACTAGCAATAAAAGCATAGATAAAATCTTTATTAATTTCATCTATTGTTAAATATTTACCTTCACTTTCATAATGAATTTGTTGAACAATTCTATCTTTGTTATCATAAATTGTAATCTCATTACTATGATTCATTTTAGGAGAAGGTAGTGCTAACCCAACAAGATAAAAAAATGAAATAATAATTATAATTATTAAAGATAAAAGTAATAGCTTTTTAAATATTTTCATAACCCACCAATAAAAGTATTAACAAAATTTAATATTTTGTTCCAAAAATGTTGCTTTTTTGGTATAATAAATAATAGCGTAATAAAAAGGACGTGATTAAATGAATATCGCTACAAATATTAAGCAAGAACTTGAAAATGTTTTAAAAAAATTAAATATTGAAGTGCAAGTACCATTTGTAGTTGAAATACCAAAGGATAACACAAACGGTGATTATGCTACTAATATTGCAATGCAATTAACTAAAATATTAAAGCAGAATCCAAGAAGCATTGCAAACCAAGTTGTTGAGTTATTCAACAAGGATGCTTGTAATGTTGAAAAAATAGAAATTGCTGGTCCTGGTTTTATAAACTTTTTTGTAAAATCAACCTCATTTGCTTCTTTAATTAAGCATGTTATAGATGCAAATGATAATTTTGGGAAGCAAGATTATGGCAAAGGCAAAAAATATGATGTTGAATTTGTAAGTGCAAATCCAACTGGAGATTTACATTTAGGCCATGCATGGCAAGCCGCACTTGGCGATAGTATTTGTAATTTACTTACTGAGGTTGGCTATAATGTTACTCGTGAATATTATGTTAACGATGCTGGTGTACAAATTCTAAAGCTATCTCAATCAATTTATGCTCGTTACCAGCAAGCCTTAAATATTGATGTTGCTTTTCCTGAAGATGGCTATCATGGACCAGATATCATTAAATTTGCTAACGAATTAAAAGAAAAATATGGTGATACGTTACTTACTAAGCCTTTATCATATTTTAAGCAAATAGGCATTGAATATGAACTTAATAAGATTATTAAAGACTTAGATATGTTTAGAGTAAAATTTGATGTTTTCTCTCATGAGGTAATGCTTTATGAAAAAGGATTAGTTGATGAAATTATTCCTTTACTTAAAGAAAAAGGTTACATTTATAAACAAGATGGTGCAATTTGGTTTAAAACGACAGCATTTGGTGATGATAAAGACCGTGTTGTTAAGAAAAGCGATGGTACATATACATACTTTTTACCTGATATTGCATATCATAGATATAAGCTACAACGTGGTTTTGACTATTTAGTTGATATATTAGGTGCTGACCATCATGGCTATATTAAAAGAATGGAAGCAGCTATTATGGCTTTAGGCTATAATAAGGATCAAATTCAAATAATCATTCACCAAATGGTTAAATTAATTAAAGATGGTGAAGAGCTTAAGCTTTCAAAAAGAACGGGTAAGGCTTATACATTAAAGGATTTATGTGATGAAATTGGCGTAAATGCCACACGTTATCAATTTGCTAGTAAAAATCCAGGATCACATATGGAAATAGATATAGATTTAGCTGTTAAACAATCAAATGATAACCCTATGTATTATATTGAATATGCTCATGCTCGTTGTTGTTCAATTATTAAAACATACGATGAACTTAATGTTAAAGATGACACATCTGGTTCATTACTATCAAATAGTAAAGAAATTGATTTATTAAAGCACATTGGAGAATATGAAAATGTAGTTTTGGATGCTGCACTTAATAAAGCACCATTTAAAATCACAAATTATTTATATACACTTGCGTCATTGTTCCATTCATTCTATAATGAATGTAAGGTAATTGATAAGGAAAATGTTGAATTAACTGCTCAAAGAGTAGTATTAGCAAAAATGACTAGAATTACTATTAAAAATGGTTTAAAATTAATTGGCGTTGAAGCATTAGAGAAAATGTAAGGAGACAAATTAAACTATGGCAAAAGAAAATACAATTAAAGAAAGAGAATCAAAGACTGATATTGCATATCGTTTATTATCAAAGAAGAAAAAAGAAAGAGGCTTTTATGATCTTTGGGAAGATGTAAAAAATGAACTTTCTAAAGTACGTGAGCCTGAAGAACTTGAAAACATTGATGATGATATTTCATTCTTCTATACAAATTTAACTTTAGATGGAAGATTTGTAAATGTTGGCGACAACAAATGGAATTTAAGAGAACGTGTTACATTTGATAAGGTTGATATTGATATGAGTGATATTTACATGGATGAAGAAGAAGAAAGTGATGAAGAAGAAGAAAATGATGAATACGTAACTGATGATTACGATGAACCATTTGATGATTCAACTGGCAGTGATGCAGATATCAACCAATTCCGTGAACAAAAACAAATTGATGATGATGAAGAATTATAAGAGAATATATTCTTTTATCAAATTATTAATATTTTAAATATTTATAGACAAAACTATATCTAAAGAAACAAAAAGCTCATTTGAGCTTTTTTTATGAAAGGGTGAAAAAATGAAAATTCAATTATCTGGTCATTATGGATATAAGCAAATTATTAAAGCTGTAATCCCTAGTATTATCATGATGATATTCACATCTATCTATTCCATTGTTGATGGATTTTTTGTTTCTAATTTTGCAGGTAAAACAGCATTTTCTGCAATAAACATTATTTTTCCAGTGCTAATGATTATTGGGGCATTAGGATTTTTATTTGGAGCTGGAGGTAGTGCTTTAGTTGCTAAAACATTAGGAGAAGAAAAAAAGGAATTAGCTAATAGATACTTTTCAATGATTATTTATTTTACGATTATTGTAGGTTTAGTTTTAAGTACCATATTATTTATATTTATTAGACCAATTTCATCTCTTGTTGGAGCAGATGAAAACATGCTTCCGCATTGTGTTACATATGCTAGAATACTTCTTATAACAATGACTCCATTTATGATTCAAAATACCTTTCAAGCTTTTTTTATGACAGCTGAAAAGCCAGTTCTTGGTACAATATTTACAATTGCTTCAGGACTGACTAACATAATCTTAGACACTTTACTTGTTGGAGTTTTTAAATTTGGTTTAGTTGGAGCAGCTATTGCTACAGATATTGCTCAATTAGTTGGTTGCTTTGGACCATTAATTTATTTTTCAAGTAAAAGAAATACAAGTACGTTAAAGCTTGTTAAAACAAACATTGAATTAAGGGTTGTTCTTACTACCTGTGCTAATGGTGCGTCAGAATTAGTAACAAATATATCATCTGCTTTAGTTAATGTTTTATATAATTTACAATTAATGAAATATGCAGGTGAAGATGGTGTTGCCAGCTATGGTGTCATTATGTATGTTACATTTATTTTTGCTGCTGTATTTATTGGCTATAATATTGGTACAGCTCCAATTGTTGGCTACAATTATGGAGCAAAAAATACTAAGGAATTAAAAAGTTTATTAAAGAAAAGCCTAATAATTATAACTATATGTGGCATTTTTTTAACAGGCCTATCCGAAATTTTAGCTTATCCACTAGCCAAAATATTTGTAAGCTATGATGAAAATCTTTTAAATATGACCTATCACGCCATGCAAATCTTTATGCTATCTTATTTAATTTGTGGATATAACTTTTTTTCGTCTTCATTCTTTACAGCTTTAAACAATGGCTTGATTTCTGCAATTTTATCATTTGGAAGAACATTAGTATTTCAAATAATATCTATTTTCTTGTTACCAATTTATTTTAAATTAGATGGCATTTGGGCTGCTATAATATTAGCCGAAGCTTTATCATTAATTTTAACAATTATAATGTTTATAGCTAATAAGAAAAAGTATCAATATTAATTAAAATAGGCTGTAAAACTATCAACTTTTTACTTTTAAAACGTTAAGTAAAAGGTGCTTGAATCACTCGAGCACCTTTTTAAGTTCAGTATATTTACTATCTATTATTAGTTAATTTCTTCAATATATGATACATATTCAAGCGTTGATAAAGCATTAATTAAGTCCTTATGTTTTCTTTTTTCCTTTTCCTTATCTGTTAACGAAATTGTATAAACGCTTAAGCCAGATCCAATATATGAATTATTTAATTCCATATCATCAATTCTTAAATTAAGCTTTCTTAAAGTAAAAATAAAGTCTTGTAAATTGCTTCTATCCTTTAATTCTAAGTGAATTTCAAAGTGATTTGATTTTTCCTTTAAGAAAAATTCTAGTGAAGGTAATATTGATAATATACAAATTAAAATTAATAATAAAATGATTGATATTAAATAATAGCCCATTCCTATTAATAATCCAAATATATCACAAATCCAAAGTCCAGCTGAAGTAGTTAAACCTCTTATTTGATTTTTACTACTAAATAAAATTGAATTGCCACTTATTGTAACACTACCAATAATTGTGGCTGCTGATAAAAAGAATAATCCTAAACCAATAGATAGGTCAAGAATCATTGCAAGACAGCCAGTTAAAGTAATTAAGATAAATGTCCTTAATCCAGCAAAATGCCTTTTGTTTGATCTTTCCCAACCAATTAAAGCTCCAAATATAACTGCAAGAGCTATTCTTAAAATAATTGAATATACGTTAATTTCACTTGACCAATTACCAAGTAGATTAGCAATTGGATCTATAAATGTTAAAATATTTTTCATATAACTTTCCTACCTTTTATTAATAAATTTTTGTTGATAATTAATAGAGCCATATTGCTCCTCTGCTGCCTCTAAAAATGCCTTTTCCTCCTCGGACATATGATATTCATTATGCTCCGGTAATTTTTTTTGGATATCATTTATTTTCGCAACTAAATCATTTATTTTACTATGCATTTCAACTGATTCAGTTTGTTTTTCAATGATATCTTGATTATAAGATTTAGATAAATATAATGATAATTTGGCACAAGCAGGGCCTATTAATTCATATAAAACACTTGAGGCTAAAATAATTGTCTCTAAAGCATTTCCCATTTCTCCACCAATAGTTCTAGCTCCTAATGCTGCAAGACCAATTGCAACTCCTGCTTGAGGAATTAAAGCTAATCCTAAGTAATTTCTAGTTGTTTTTTCCTTTTTTGTAATTAAGCACCCTAAGAATGAGCCTGCATATTTACCTACAATTCTTACAACGAAGTAAACAACTCCTATTACAATAATTGGCACTGCTCCAATTAATGAGGTGGATGTTAAAGCCTTTAAATCAAATGATACACCTGAACGTACAAAGAATAATAATAATATTGGCGGGTTAAAGTAATTAAGCTGCTTAAATAGTTTGTCATCATTAGTAATATTAATGTATATTGTTCCCATAGACATACAGCCAAGAAGTGGTGAAACATCAAACAATGAGCAAATACCACAAAATAAGAATAATACAGCTATTGAAATAATAAGTCTATTATCTGTTGATCTTTTCTTTGGCATTAATAGTTTTAATAAGAAGCCAAATGCACAGCCTAAAATTAAAACTGCTCCATTTAATAAAATTGGCTTTAAAATATTAGAAACACTAAATTGTCCAGAAATTGAAGCAACTGCTATGGAAATTGCAACACTATAAGCGACTAAGCCAACAACATCATCCAATGCTACAACTTGAAGCAAAGTATCAACAAAATCTCCTTTAGCATTAGTTTGTCTTATTGTCATCATTGTTGAAGCCGGAGCCGTTGCAGCAGCTAAAGCTCCAAGTACTGCACTAAAGGCTAAATTTAATTTTAAGACAAAATAACTAACAATAAAAACTAGTAGAGTTGCCATTAAGGCTTCAAAAACAGTAATTATTGTAACTTTAAGACCATTTTTCTTTAAAACCTCAAGTCTAAAAAATTCTCCTGTTCCAAAAGCAATAAATGCTAATGAAATATCAGCTAAAAAGCTTGTTCCTTCAACTATTTTTTCAGGAATTAAATTTAAACAATAAGGTCCAATTAATATACCAGCCACAATATATGCTGTAACATTTGGTAGCTTTAATAGCTTTGTAATACGAGTTAAGGCAAAGCCACTAAATAGCATTATAGCAATTGATATAATAACTATACTAATAGTTGATGTGATATTGAGCTTTTCATAAATTGATAAAAATAAATCCACTAAATCACCCTCTTAAAAATAAAAAATTATTATCATTTTTATAATGATATGTAAAAAACACTTTATAAATACTAATTATTGTTGCTTTTTTACTTATTTGATTATATACTTTATTTTGTATAAAAAGAAACAATTATTTTATTAACAACTATAAAAATATTTTATAATTGAGGTGAATAGCTATGTTAGATGATAAAATTAAAACTCTTATTACACTTGCTGAAGTTAAAAACTTTACGCATGCTGCAAAAGAATTATCTATGACCCAACCAGCAGTATCAAATCATATCAAAATATTAGAGGAAGAACTACAAGCAAAGCTCTTTATTCGGAAGAAAAACGAGTTAATTTTAACCGAAGAAGGCAAAATTGCCCTTAATTATGCAAAAAAATTTATTGCATTGTATGAAAAATTAAAGATCGATATAAAGGATCAAAAAGAAAATATTTCAAGTTTAAGAGTTGGTATTACCCATACATCTGAAAGTAATATTATGATGACTGTTTTAGCAAAATGTAGTAATGAATTAGCTAATACAACTATAACAGTAATTACTGACACTATAAAAAATCTTTATAGTAAGCTTGATAATTTTGAAATTGATATTGCTATTGTTGAAGAAAAAGCTAATCCATTAAAGTATAATTCATTGCTTTTAGACACTGACTATTTAGTTTGCGTTTTATCAAAAGAAAATCATCTTAGTGAAAAATCAATGATTACTATTAATGACTTAAAAAAAGAAAAAATGATATTAAGATTACCAGATAGTGCTACACGTATTATGTTTGATTCAACACTTAATACGATAAATGAATCTATTGATAACTTTAATGTCATTTTAGAAGTCGACAATATTGCTACTATTAAAGATTTAGTCAGAAAAAATCTTGGTGTTTCAATACTAGCTAGAAGTGCTTGCTTAGATGAAATTAAAAAGGATAAGCTTTGCGCTGTGACAATTGAAAACCTTAGTATGATTCGTGAAACAAATATTGTTTATAATAAATTATTTAATTATACAAATATTTTGCAAACTATTTATAAAACTTATACGGAATATAACAAATCAAATAAATAGTTAAGAAATTATTACCTTAACAACATAATTAATAATAAAGAATATTGTAATAATATAAATTGGTAAAGGTACCTCTTTATATCTTTTTGCTATTATCATCATTAAGCAATAAGCAATCATTCCAAGACCTAAGCCATCACTTACTGAATAGCATAAAACCATTAATATAACAATTAAGAATGTTGATATTACTATAATTGTATCATTCCAATCAATGTTCTTTAAATTGCTAAACATTAAGCAGCCAACAGCCACTAAGGCTAATGAAGTAATTGGAGTATATCCACCATCTACTCCAGCAAATATTGAAAATAATGGATATAGAAATGTTGCTAAAATAAATAATAATCCTGTCGTGCAAGCGCTTAGGCCAGTTTTTGCACCACTTTCAGCACCGATAGTAGATTCAGCAAAGCTTGTAACAGTTGATGTCCCCAGTGGCGCACAAATAAATGCCCCGATTGCATCAGCAATAATGGCTTTTTTTCCTCCTGTCATATTATTATTTTCATCAAATACACCAACCTTATCACCAACGGCAATTAATGTTGCGGTTGTATCAAATAAATTAACAAAAATTAACGAGAAAATTACAGCATATGATTCTGGCTTTAATAATACTTTGACTGTATCATCACTAAAGCATTTCCCAACATTTTGAAAGAACACTTTATAATTTGAAAATGTATTACTCCATACAAGTTTTGGCATACCACTAACATTACATAATCCAAGTATTAAGCCTATAATTGCTGTTATAAACATCGATATTACAATTGCAAGTTTTCCTATTTTTCCTTTTATTTGCATTAATACTAAGGTTAGTAAAATACCAAACAAGGCAAGTAAAACTGGCGGGTTATTAAAATCCCCTAATGTGACCAAGGTTGAATTATCTGCTTTTATAATACCACTCATTTTTAATCCCACAAAGCAAATAAAAGCTCCAAGTCCTGCGCTTACTGCATACTTTAAGGACTTTGGAATAGCATTTATTAGTTTTTCTCTTAAAGGGGTAAGAGATAATATTAAAAATAAAACGCCTGATACAAATACTAAAAATAATCCTTCATTAAATGAATAGCCAAGGCTTGTACAAACAGTAAATGCTAAATATGCATTTAAGCCCATTCCAGCACTTAAAGCAATTGGTAAATTAGCATATAAGCCCATAATAAAGCAACATATTCCACTCGTTAAAGCTGTAGCTATAAATACTGCTCCTTCATTTCCTCCGCCTGCAGCCAAAATTGAAGAATTTACAGGGAGAATATAAATCATTGCTAAAAAAACAATAAAACCTGATAAAAGTTCTTGTAAAATATTAGACCCACGTTGTCTAATTTTAAATATTTTTTCCATGTTATCGACCTCGAATTGTAATTAAAGTATAGCACAAACTAAAAAGAATGCAAATGTATTTATAGTTTTATTAATACTTTGCATTCATCACTTATAACTTCAACTAATTTAAAATTCTTATACTCTTTTTTAAATTTCTTTAATATCTTATACATTTCATCAATAGTATTTTTTTCTATATTTATATTATTTTCTTTAAATATATGCTTATAAACTAATTTTGATTTCATAAAGACTAATGGTAAAAAAAATGTAAAATTTAAATGTTTTTCTTTTACATGAATTTTTATTTTCATTCAACAATTATCCTAACATGATCGCCTTCACTACTATCAACGCTTACAATTTCACCAATTATTCCTTGTTCAACTAATGAAATTATTTGTTTAAAATCAATATCATTTAATGATTTATTATTAACAACTGATGTAACACTTCCGCTTTCAACTAAAATTTTAACAATGCCCATAGGTAAGTTAACTCTAACCTTATCATTTTCATTGCTATCAACAATTATTTTTAAAATCATTTTATTAATATCTTTTTTAGTTGTAGCAATAGCATTACTAGTTCTTCCTACTAACTCGTCAATTGTTATATTAAAAATATCAGCGATTTTTATTAAAGTATCAATATCTGGTGATGTAATGTCATTTTCCCATTTACTTACAGCTTGGGCTGTTACATTTAATTTATTTGCTATTGTTTCTTGAGTATAATTATTTTCTTTCCTAATTCTTCCTAAACGCATTCCAAAAGTTTCCATATGCTTTTATCTCCTTTACACTTATAATTATAATAAATTTTATATATTTTTTAAGCGATTAGATGTTGAGTTAGTAACTATTTTGTTTATATTTTACTCAACAATTTGTTGTTTTTTTAAAATTACATTTATAAAACACATGTATTTATCGGCATTTTCATCTATTGCTTTTTTATCATTAATTGCATACTCATTATTTTGCTTTATCCAATCATTCCAAACCTCTTTGTCGTTATTTGTTGTTTTAAAGCTTATTACTTTTGCATTTTTACAGCTATTAAATGTATCCTTCCAAAACTTTATAGGTTTTATATAGCTTAGCTGTTCATTATTCCATGATAATAATAATTCACTAGGATATTTTTTATTATAATCCTCTTTCATAGCTATAACATTTATATAGATATAACCATCATCTTTAATAAATGGTAGAATCTTTGAATCTAAAAAATCAATATCATAACCAAAATAATTATATGAATCAACACATACTAATGCATCTAAAGAATTTTTACTAAATGGTAAGATATTGGCATCAGCTTTTATAGGAATAATTTGCTTACTATTTAATCCTACTTCATTAAAAATTTTTTCATTTTCTTTAGGCTCACTCCATAAATCTGTTGCATAAACAAAAACGTTATATTCTTTAACTAAAAAGATTGAAGTTAGTCCATTTCCACTTCCTAAATCACAAACTATTGCATTTTCCTTAAGATAATTATTATTTAGTAATTCTTCTAATAATTTTAAAGGATTTGGCCCCATTATCTTACTTAAATAATAATCATTTTCATATTTCTTAGATAATTTATATTGCATTATCTAACACCTCCTTTAGCATGCTTTTTAAGCTATTATTTTCAATTTCATATGATAAATACAAAATCGAATAAAATTTAAAAGCCACATTTTCATAGTTATTTATATTTAGCATTTTAAAGATATCCTTCATATAATTAAGTGGTCCATTTAAAAAATAATTATCATATAATTTACTAATCTTTTTATTTTTAAATCTTTCAATAATTAGCATTTTTTTAAATAAGCTTGCATATTTATCATTTTGCCAATAATCATATTGATAAAGTGAAAATTCAATAATATTATTAATCAATATACCTTGTTATTCTTTTTCATTTTCTTTACACAAATTGTTAGTAGGCAGTGAATATAAAGTAGCATTATTAAAATCATCATTTGATATTTTTATTATAATACTATTAAAAATATCCTCTTTATTTTTAAAATGCTTATATAATGCACTTTTTACTATTTTTAGCTTATTAGCTATCATACTAGTTGAAACGCCATCATAGCCATACTTAGCAAATAACTTTAATGATTCAAATATTATTTCTTCCTTTGTAGTTTTCATATAGCTTCCTCTTTTTGTGAACGTTTGTTCACTTTTATAAATATATAGCTTTCGTATAAAAAAGTCAAGAAAAAAACTAACAAGTTTTTTACTTATTAGTCTTCGATAAATCTATAATTTTAGCATTTGACTTATAAACGCTATTTCCGCCAACAATTATTTCATTAATGCTATCAGCAATAATTTCACCAGATTTTGGATTTTTAATTGAAATAATGTTTCCTTTAATTCTTGCATTTACATTACTATATTCAAAAGCTAAATCACATTTTTCCATATGACAATCAACAACCCTTAAATTATTTATATAGCATAATGGCTGTGATGAAATAATTTCACAATTAATTAACGTTAGGCCATTACAATACCAAGCCAAGAAATCTCCTGTTATTTTACAATTTATACAAGTTATATCCTCACTATCCCAAAAAGCATCCTTTGCATCAATAGTTGTATTTTCAATTACTATATGCTTGGCTTGTTGGAAAGGATATTTAGTATTGAATGTACAATTTTTAACTTTAACATTACTGGCCCTTAAAAATGGATATTCCGAATCAATAATATTATTTTCAAAAATAACATTGTCACAATTCCAACCAAATTCAATAGAGTTAATTGTACAATTCTTAATCGTTATATTTTTACACATTCTAAAAGCTTTAACACAATTTATTTTTGAATTAGTTATGTTTACATCATTACAATACCATAATGAAGATCTAGCAAGTGATGTTAATTCAATATTTGTAATATCTGCTTTATTTAAGCACCACAAAACATATCTTAAATTAAAAAACGAATCTTTAACAATAACATTACTACATTCCTTAATAGCTGATTCACCATCTCTTATACCATCAAAGCGACAATTAATAACCACTATATCACTTAAATGATATAAGGCTCTTTCCTCATCAAAGGTTTGATCTATAAACTTTTGCATTACTTAATCACCTCTTTAAAAGCTTCATTTATTCTTTTTAAAGCTAGCATTACTTTATCTTTACTATAGGCTATAACCATTCTTTGATAGCCTTTTCCATATAATGGATCATGTTCTACTCCATCCTGTAAGAAAACATTGGCTTTATTATAAATAATATCATGAATTTTTTCATTACTTAAATTGCTCTTATTAAAATCTAAATATAAAAAATATGTTCCTTCTGGATAAGTAACATCACAATAAGGCATATTTTCTTTAATATACTTAATAGCCTCATTTATTGTCTCATCAATATAATTATTCAAAGCATCCTTCCAATCTTTACCATAATTATAAGCTGCAATTAAGCCATTTAAAGCAAATGTTGAAATATCTCTATCAAAATTATTTCTAATATTATTATAGATTTTTTTATCTTTAATTATCATATTTGAGCATTGAAGACCTGACATATTAAAGGTTTTACCAATTGATGTTAGCATTATTATATTATCATGCGTGGTATTTAGCTTTAAAATTGGAATATGCTTAAAATTACTTCTTACGAAGTCACAATGAACCTCATCGCTTACAAGTAAGGTATTTGTTTGCTTACAAATCTCTACTAGCTTTATTAATTCTTCTTCTTTCCAAACTCTACCAATTGGATTATGTGGCGAGCATAAAATATATATTTTGCATTTTTCATCGCTTAATTCTTTCCTTAAATTTTCAAAGTCCATTTCATAATGATTATTGTTATTTATTAAATGAATATCCTTAGCCTTCCTTTTACATTCATTTTCAATTGCATAAGTAAAATGTCCATATACTGGCCGAGAAAGGCAAATGTAATCTCCTTCATTACTATATAAATTAATAATTACTTTTAAGGCTTCAATTGTTCCATTTGAAAAAATAATTTCATCTTCATTAATATTTAAATTAAAGTTTTCCTTAAACCATTTATTAATTGCTTTAAAATATGGAGTGTAATATTCCGTAATATAGCCAAATATTCCAGCATCACAAACATTTTTTAAATAATTAATTACTTCAGGGGATGTTTTAAAATCCATAT
>CAKPZU010000023.1 GCA_934215405.1 uncultured Bacilli bacterium
TTATTATGCTTTATAAAATACAAGAAATAGGAGTTGTTGATGAGGTGCTTGATAGCATAAACGATAGTATTATAAAAATACAAGATACCTCTATTAGTAATTACATAATAAGAGAAGAAAAGAAAATTGAAAAATATTATTTTATTCCAATTATTTTATCGGCACTTATAATGCTATTGATTTCATTTTATGTTTTTACTTTGTTAGGAGATGGCTTGTATGTCTAATCAAATCGGTATAATTTTATCATTTTTCTTCTTAACAATATTTATTATGTTTTCAAGTGAATTAATTGCTTATCAGCAGATAAGTGCAAAATCATTAGCAAATACAAACATGATTGCAATTTACATTCAAAAAAACGGCTTAAATGAAAAAGAAAATATTACTGATCTTGATTATTATAATTATTTTAATAAAGTTGAATTTAATAAGGATATAAATAGTATAGAAGGTTTAACTATTTATAATATAAAAACAAGTAAATCATATTCTTCATTTACAAAATTATTTAATTACAATTCAAAAGAAATAATTTGCCAAATGACAATATGTAGAAAGGAGTAAATATGGCAGAGTTTAAGGCACAAATTTTGGGTATTTTATTAGTCCTAGGTGTATTTGGTGTATTGCTAGGATTATATGAATCTTTTGCAAAAGACTCAATGGATAGTGTTTCAACAAAAGTATCTGAAGTTCTTTCAAGCATTGATTAAATAATTATTGCATGCCTCTCATATAATTTTATGGGAGGTCTTTTTTTTGAAGAGAATACTTAAAGCATTGTATTTATTTTTATGTATTATTGCAATATTACTTACACTTTTATTGTTTAATAATAAAAGCTACTCATTCAAGCATTATAATTTTTTTAATAAAGCGTTTGGCTATCTTCTAATTACTAATAAGGCAACTACAGTAAGCTCATCAAACAAATTTTTATGTATTGATAATAATAAATATACAAATAATGAAAAGAAAGTATATCCTCTTAGCAACGGAACAATTGTTAGGGCCACAAGTGATACTATTATCTTAAAAACAGTAAATGGCTATATAGTTAAATATACAAATATTATAAATGTCAGTGCTAGGATATATGATTATGTTACAAAGGAAGATGCATTAGCAAGCTTTATTGACTATTTTGAATGCAGTATAAATAAGGGGAATTTCTTTTATACGTATGAAGAATATATTAAAAATAATTGATAAGATTGAATTAAACTTTTTTAATGTTTTAATAATAATATTAATAATACTAAGTGGCCTAGTAAAAAATATGTTTAGCTTATATATTATTTCTTTTATTCATGAAATGTTTCATTTAATTGCATGCCTTATATTAAAGGTAAAAATTGATAAGCTTGTTGTTTTGCCGTTTGGCTTTTCATTAAAAGCATATAATATTGAAAAAGCGCCATCTATAAAGCAAATTATTATATATATTGCAGGGCCATTATCGTTTTTCCTAAACATAATTTGGATTAAAATCTTTTATGAATGCGACTTAATAAATTATGTTAATTACAATTTTTTGTCAGTAATTAATTTTGTAACATTTGCTGTTAATTTGCTTCCTATTGCACCACTAGATGGCTTTAATGCTTTAAAAGGAATAATGCAAATTATATTTCCATATAAAAAGGCACTGAAATATTCAATGATAATATCGCTAGTTTTTTTCGCTTTTTTTATTTTGATAAATGCTATAACACCTCAACCAATGTTTACATTTTTTTTATTGATTGAGCAAATAAAAAATATAATGCTTCAAAAAAATAAATATGTGGATTTTTTATTAACTAAATTAGTTAATAAAAAGCATAAAAAATATCGATTAATTAGCGATTATAACATGTTTAAGGACGTTAATAATTATAAAATAGAAAATAGCAAATTTATTAATGATTTTGATATTGCTATAATAGAATTGAAAAAAGCAAATAATTGTGGAGTTAAAAGTAGTAAATAAAGCATTCAAAAACGTAATAATAATAATAATATTATTATTGACATAGTCGATTAAATTTGCTAGAATAACCATGTTGCACCTATAGCATTTGGGGTACAACCGCACAAAAAAGGTTTTAAGTGATAATTATCCACCTTACTGGCGAGTCTAAAATGCAATTAATTATGGAGGTGTATTTATGTACGCAATTTTTAAAACTGGTGGAAAGCAATTAAAAGCTGAAGTTGGTGACAAGTTATTTGTTGAAAAGTTAAATCTTGAAACAGGTAATGAAGTAGTATTTGATGAAGTTTTACTTATCGGAGAAAAAGGCAAAATTAAAGTTGGAACTCCAACAATTAAGGATGCTAAGGTTACTGCAAAAGTAGTTAAAGAAGGAAAGGCTAAAAAGGTTCTTGTATTTAAGTACAAAGCAAAAACTAATCACGATATCTTAAGAGGACATCGCCAACCATATACATTAGTAGAAATTACTGGTATAGAAGGATAATTCAATGATATCTGTAAATGTTACATTTATAGGTAAAAAGATTGAGTCATTAAAAGTAAGTGGCCATGCAAACTTTGCAAGTTTTGGTAAAGACATTGTGTGTGCAGGAGTTAGTGCTGTTGTTACTGGCGGAATTAATGCTTTAGAGGATGAAATAAAGAATATTGAAATAACTAGTCAAGATAATATTCTTGGAGTTAAAGTAATTAATGACAATGAAAAAATTCAAATTATTCTAAATACAATATTAATTCAGCTACAAACAATTGAAGCATCGTATAAAAAATATATTAAAATAAAAAATGAACATGGAGGTATCTAGAATGCTATTAAAGTTAAATTTACAATTATTCGCTTCTAAAAAAGGTGGAGGTTCTACTAAAAACGGAAGAGATTCTGAATCAAAAAGATTAGGTGCTAAAGCTGGAGATGGACAATATGTTACAGCTGGTTCAATTTTATATCGTCAACGTGGTACTAAAGTATATCCAGGCGTTAACGTTATGAAAGGTGGAGACGACACTTTATTCACTACAGTTTCAGGCGTTGTTAAGTTTGAAAGACTAGGAAAAGATAAGAAGAAAGTTTCTTGCTATCCTGTTGCTCAAGACTAATTATTACTTTTAAGCCCTAGTAAAGGGCTTTTATTTTGTAAAGGAGGACTAAGTATGTTTATTGATAAGGCAGTTGTTGAAATTGTTGCTGGAAATGGTGGCGATGGCGCCATTGCTTTTAGACGTGAAGCATGCGTTGAAAAGGGAGGCCCTTCTGGTGGCGATGGAGGTAGAGGAGGCTCTATTTACTTCGTTGGTGATAATAATGTTAATACATTATTAGAATTTAAATATAAGCGTAAAATCAAAGCAGATGATGGTCAAAATGGTATGACTAAAAAATGCTATGGTAGAAAAGGTGAGGATGTTTTTGTAAAGGTCCCCCTAGGGACTATTGTCTATGATGTAACTAATGATTATGTTATTGCTGATATAAATGAAATTAATCAAAAGGTTTTAATTGCTAAAGGAGGAAGAGGTGGAAGAGGAAATTGTCACTTTGCTTCATCTCGTCATCAAGCACCTGAAATTGCTGAAAATGGTGAATTTGGTGAAAGAATTACTGTTCGTTTAGAATTAAAGCTTCTAGCTGATGTTGGACTTGTAGGATTTCCATCAGTTGGAAAATCATCTTTACTTTCTGTAATAAGTGCAGCAAAGCCTGAGGTTGCAGCTTATCATTTTACAACACTTGCACCAATTTTAGGCGTAGTAAAGGTTGATGAAAACAAAAACTTTGTTGTAGCTGACCTGCCTGGATTGATTGAAGGTGCAAGCCAAGGTAAAGGACTTGGTTTTAATTTTTTAAAGCATATTGAAAGATGTCGAGTTTTAGTACATGTAATCGATATGGCATCAACTGAAAGCCGTGATCCTTACAATGATTATTTAACAATTAAGCATGAACTTGAAGAATATAATCCTTCTTTACTAAAGCGTCCACAATTAATTGTTGCTAATAAAATGGATCAAGATGAAGCTCACTTGTTTTTAGAGGAATTTAAAGCAAAGCTACAAGATGATATTGAAATTATTGAAGTAAGTACTATTACAAAGGAAAACATTAATAAATTGATTTATAAGCTATCAGAAATTCTTGATAACACACCAAGATTTCCATTATTTGATGAAAAGGATGAATATAAGGTTTATCTTAATACTGAAGAAGATTTCTGTAAGGTTAAATATGAAGACGGATTTTATGTTGTTTATGGAAACCCAGTTGAAAAAGCCTTCCATAGAACAAACTTTTCAACAGACGCTGGCGTTTTAAAATTTATGAGAATATTAAGATACAATGGTGTTGAAGAAAAACTAAAAGAAGCAGGCATTAAGGATGGAGATAGTGTCAAAATTTGTGATTACGAATTTGATTATTATGAATAGTAACTAAAAAGAACTTAAGAAGTTCTTTTTGTTTGCAATTATTTGTTTTTTAGATATAATGATAGTGAAGTAAATAAAGGAGATTTTTATGAAGAAATTTGGAGTAATGCTTGATTGTTCAAGAAATGCTGTATTAAATGTAGAAACTGTAAAAAAGCATATAGATAATCTAAATAAAATGGGCTTTAATATGTTAATGCTTTATACTGAAGATACATATGAAGTAAACAATGAAAAAATGTTTGGCTATTTAAGAGGTAAGTATAGCAAGGAAGAATTAAAAGAAATTGATAAATATGCTAAAAGTAAAAATGTTGAATTAATTCCTTGTGTTCAAACTCTTGCTCACTTAAATCAAATTTTTAGATGGGATGAATATGGAGTTATTAATGATGTTAATGATATTTTACTTGTTGACGATGAAAGAACTTATAAGTTAATTGATAATATCTTTAATACATTAAGTGAATGCTTTACTTCAAGAAATGTTAATATAGGTATGGATGAAGCTCATATGCTAGGACTTGGTAGATATTTAACCTTACATGGCTATCATCATCGTATGGAACTTTTATTACGCCATTTAAATAAAGTAAATGAAATAGCAAAAAAATATGGCTTTACTATAATGATGTGGTCTGATATGTTCTTTTCAATTGCTACTAATGGTGGCTATTATGACTATGATAGATTTACATTAACAGATGATGTAAAAAAATTAGTCCCACAAGGTATAAAGTTAATTTATTGGGATTATTATCATCAAGACAAAAATGTTTATGATAGCATGCTTTCATGCCATGAACAATTTGATAATGACATTTGCTTTGCTGGTGGTATTTGGACATGGACAGGCTTTGCTCCACAAAATAGATTTACAATTAATGCTACAAAAGCTGCTATGTCAAGCGTAAAGGAACATAAAGATATTGACACAATTATTATGACACACTGGAAGGATAATGGCGGTGAATGCTCATTTTTTGCTGCACTTCCTTCATTATTCTATGCTAAAGAAATATATAATAATATAACTGATGAAAAGCAAATAAAGAAGGACTTTTATAAAACATTTAATATTAAGTTTGATTATTTTATGAATTTTGATTTATTAAATGTAGTTGATGATAAAGACAATTATGGCTTAACTAACCTATGTAAATATATGCTTTATAATGATCCATTTTTAGGATTTAATGATTATACAGTAATGGGAAATGAAGTAAAATTCATTAGAAAAAATGCTAAAAAGATTTTAAATACTAAAGGAAAAATGCAAGAATATGATTACCTATGTGACTATTATGCATCACTTGCTAAGCTATTATCTTATAAATATGATTTAGGAGTTAATACAAGAAAGGCTTATAAAGATAATAACAAGGAAGAATTAAGAAAGGTAATTAGGAAATATACTTATACAATTAAGTATTTAAAGGAGTTTATTAATTACTTTAGAATTGCTTGGTTTAAAGAAAATAAGCCACATGGCTTTGATGTTCAAGAAATTAGACTTGGAGGATTATTATTAAGGCTTGAAAGCTGTAAAGCTCGCCTTGTTGATTTTACTAATGGTACAATTAATAAAATTGAAGAGCTTGAAGAAGAAATTATTCCACTTGGTAAAAAGCAACCAAAGGAAGCTAATGTATATCAAACAATGTCAACTGTAAATGTTATATAAAGCTAGTAAAAAAAATCCCGTTTTTTTGGGATTTTTTTTACTTTTTACTATTAGCACGCATTGCATTTAATATAGCAATTATTGCAACACCTACATCACCAAATACAGCAATCCACATATTAGCAATACCAAGAGCTGAAAGAATTAAAATTATTACTTTTACGCCAAGAGCAAATATGATGTTTTCTTTTACGATTTCCATTGTCCTTTTAGAAATCTTTTTAGCTTTGCTAATACATCTTAAATCATCATTCATTAAAACTATATCACTAGCTTCAATAGCTGCATCACTACCAACTCCACCCATTGAAATACCAATATCAGATTTCATTAAAACTGGAGCATCATTAATACCATCACCAACGAAGCATAATACATCATCCTTGTCTTTTTCTTTTAATAGCTTATCAACCTCTTCAACCTTATTTTGAGGAAGTAATGATGATTTATATTCTGTTAATTCAAGTTTATTTGCTACGTTTTTAGCAATTTTTTCATTATCACCAGTTAACATAACAGTTTTAGCACCAATAGAATTTAAATATTTTATTGTTTCTTTTGCTTCTTCTTTAATTTCATCTTCAATTACTATATAGCCAATGAAATTATCATCAACAGCAACATAAACAATTGTTCCAACACTGTTAGATTTTTCATAGCTAATATTATATTCATTCATTAGCTTGTCATTACCACAAAGAATTACATGCTCACCATTTGCTTTAATTCCTTTTCCTGAAATATCTTCAAGTTCATAGTTTTCATTAATTTCTTTTCCATAGGCATTTTTAATTGAAATAGCTATTGGATGGTTTGATTGCTTTTCAGCAATTGCAGCATAGTGTAAAATCACATCTTTTTTATCATTTGGATATATTTCACTAATTGCAAAGTTACCTTTTGTTAATGTGCCTGTTTTATCAAAAACGAAGATATTAGCTTTATTAAATTTTTCAAGATATGCAGAGCCTTTAATTAAAATACCCTTACTTGATGCTCCACCAATTCCTGCAAAGAATGATAGAGGAATTGAAATAACTAAAGCACAAGGACAGCTAACTACTAAAAAGCTTAATGCACGATAAATCCAAGTTGACCAAGTAGACCAATTACTTGAAAAGATTCCAATAAATAGTGGTGGAAAGATAGCTAAAGCTAAAGCAGAGAATACAACTATTGGAGTATAATATTTAGCAAACTTAGAAATAAAGTTTTCTGATTTTGATTTTTGAGAAGTTGCATTTTCAACTAAATCTAATATTTTAGATACTGTTGAATCATGAAATTCCTTTAAAACCTTAATTTTTAATGTACCTGTTAAATTAATTGTACCTGAAATAACCTCACTATTTTCCCTAACATCAACAGGTAATGATTCACCTGTTAATGCTTTAGTATCAAGAGAAGAGCTTCCTTTTATAACAATCCCATCTAGAGGAATTTTTTCACCTGGTTTTACTAAAATAATATCATTAATATGAACGATAGAAGGATCAACTGTTTCAATTTCACCATTTTCTTTTACTAGATTTGCAAAATCAGGTCTAATATCCATTAAAGAAGTAATAGATTTTCTTGATTTTCCAACAGCGTATGATTGGAACCATTCACCAACTTGATAAAATAGTAATACAGCACAAGCTTCATCAAAGCCTTCAACCTCGTGAGTTGTAATACCTGTATAAATTCCAAGTCCAAAGGCTCCAAATGTCGCAATTACCATTAAGAAGTTTTCATCAAATACTTGACCATGTAAAATATTTATAAATGCTTTTCTTATTACATCATGACCTATAATTACATAAATTATAAAAAATAATGCAAATGGTAAAAGCCAACCAAATTTTTCATTACTAATTAATGATGCTAAGCCATTAGGATAAGCTTCAAATTTTGCTAAAACCTTATTTGTTATCATTACAACTAAAAAACAAGCTAAGGCAATAATTATTCTTATTAAATTTTTCTTTTGCTTCTTTGTCATAGTTTATCTCCTTTATATGAACATTTGAAAGAATGTTCAATTGTTTCATAAAAATTATATAGTATAAATCAATTATACTACATAATTAAATATTTATTCGACGATTTCAAAATCTGGTTCAACTTTTTTGGCAGCCTTTAAAGCTTTCTTTAAGACTGCTTCAACATCAGCAGCTTCAATAGTCATTTTTTGAGTTATAAAATTAATTTGACAAGCATCAACGCCTTCAACCTTTTTAATAGCTTCTTCACATTTTAAAGCACATGCAGCACAATCAACTTCAATATTAAATACCTTTTTCATATTTTTCCCTCCACTATATTATATTATTGATTAAGTGAACAATTGTTCAATCTTTTATTTTTTTAAAATGGTATTTCTACCATTTATTTTTCATCAACGTGTTCAAGAGCACATTTGAAGATTAAAGAAACATGCTCATCATCAAGCGAATAAAACACTTCTTTACCTTCTTTTCTTGCTTTAACTAAGCAAGCATCTCGAAGTATTCTTAGTTGGTGTGATACAGCTGATGTATTCATTTTAACACATTCACAAATATCACTAACGCAAAGCTCATCATTTTCAAGTGTATATAAAATCTTTGCTCTTGTATTATCACCTAATACCTTAAATAAATTTGTTAATGAATTAAGTCTTTTATCATTTGGCATATTTTCTTTTATGTTTGATAAATCCATTGTATCACCAACCTTTGTCTGCCTATATATTACTATCATTTGAACAGTTTGTCAAGTGTTCAATTATATTTTATTTTATTTTTCTTGTTAGTTATTATATAATCTTACTAGGTGGTTAATATGAAAAAGGTAATTATAATAACAGGAGCCAATTCAGGGATTGGCTTAAAAACAGCTATTTATTTAAGTAAATTAGACTATATTGTTTATGGTACTGGAAGAAAAGATTTTATAACAAATGATTTTAATTATATAAAGGCTGATGTAAATGATGAAAAGAAAATGGATGAAGTCTTTAACGAAATATATTTAAAGGAAAAAAGAATTGATGCTTTAATTAATAATGCTGGTATTGGAATAGCTGGAGCTATTGAAGATACAAGCTCAGCTAATATTGAAAATATATGTAATACTAATCTTATTTCTGTCTTTAAGCTATCAAAGCTAATTATTCCTTATTTAAAGGAAAGTAAAGGGCATTTAATAAATATTTCTAGTGTTGGAGGAATTATACCTCTTCCTTATCAAAGTATTTATTCAGCTACAAAAGCAGCAGTTGATGTCTTTTCAAGAGCCTTAGCTAATGAATTAAAGCCTTTTAAGGTGCATGTTTGTTCTATCTTACCAGGTGATACAAAAACTAATTTTACAAGTGCAAGAGTTATTGATGATAATAAAAATGAAAATACTAAAAGTATGAAAAAATCAGTTGATAAAATGGCTAAGGATGAACAAAATGGTATGGATGCTATAATGGTTAGTAAGGTTATAAATAAGGTCTTAAAATCAAAAAGAAACATTTTACGAGTTTCCGTAGGATTTTCATCAAAGCTAATTGTTTTTCTAAGTAGAATTTTTCCATTAAGATTTATTAATTATATTGTTTATAAAATATATTGCTAAGTGTCACTTAAGTTGAATTCATTGCTTTTTTAGTTAATTAGTATTAAAAGTGTTGAGGGTATTCTTATTATTTATGTGATACGATAAAGAAAAAGGAGAAATATTATGCAAACAATTGGAGAAAAAATAGCTGAACTTAGAAAAGAATTAAATATGACACAAGAGCAACTTGCTAATGTTATTGGTGTTTCATCACAAGCAATATCAAAATGGGAAAATAATATCACAATGCCTGATATTATGCTTTTACCATTAATTGCAAATGTTTTTAATGTTAAGGTAGATGATTTATTTTCAATTAAAGAAATCAAAAAGGATGTAGATATTGAAGATATTCCTTTTAACATCTATAAAAATATTTTAAAGGATATGTGGTGCTTTAATAAAGATTGTGATAGTGAAAGATTATTAAATGAATTAAATGAAGATAAATCAACAAGTACGGGATTAATTTCTGGAAAACTTGGAGCAATTTATGCCAATTCTAATTTAGCTTTAGTTTATGTTGGAAATGATACATATTCAAATGACCTTTTAAATGATAAAGAAGTAATTGGATTTTTAAAAGATATTGCTAGTGAGGATACATTTAAAATAATGAAATATCAATTGGAAAATAGTGGAATTTCTTATACTATAAGTGCAATATCAAAGCAATGTAATATTGCGGAAATAAAAGCTAAAAATGTTATTGAAAAATTAGTAAAATATAATCTTACTATTGAAAAGATTTTAGATTTAGGCAATAATGAAATTGTAAAAATATATCAGCCTAATTCATATCATCGCCTAAAGCTATTAATTTATCCATTGTTATCTCTTGCTAAATCATTAGCTAATTTTAAAGAAAATTGGTATGGCTTTAGAAATGAAAAATAAGAGCCATTTGGCTCTTATAATTTATCATATTTTGTAGAAATACCTTTAGCTTTATTAACTGGGTATTTCTTTTCGTTTTTATCCATTTTCTCATTGATTATATTAATAATATCCATATTTAATACCATACTCATTTGTAAACAATAATTCATAACATCAGCTAATTCTTCTTTAACGTCTTGTAAATTAAAGTTATCGTTATCCCATTGAAAGCATTCAAGTAATTCATTTGCTTCAATTGAAATAGATTTAGCTAAATTGCTAGGAGTATGGAATTTATCCCAATCCCTATCCTTATTAAATTTATCAATTCTTTCTTTTAATATATCTAGCTTTTCCATATTAATTAGAACTCATTATTTTTTCAGAATTAAACATTTTTGCTAAAATAAAGACACCAATTCCAACAAATACAGCATTAGAAATAATTGTTAGTAAGAAGTTTATTGTATTAAATTGCATAGCAAAGATTGAACTCATACATTGAACAGAATTATAAATTGGAATTAAATAAGCAAATGGATTTGTGCTTATTTTATCAGCACCCATTAATGATGAAACACCAAATAGCATAACGATAACCATTAAAAATGATGACCATTGAGATGCTTCCTTAACATTTTTAGCAAATGTTGAAACAATAGATAATATAGTAGTAAATAACAATACTGTTACTAAAATAATAAAGAATAATCCTAAATAATCCTTACTATTATACATTGAAATTGTAATATCACTACCTGATCCATTCATTAGCTTTGGAAGAGATAAAATTAAGCCTATAAATGAAGCAAATGATGAAGCAAGGGATGTTAATGATAAAGCAATAATTTTACCTAAAGCAATATAGCTTCTTTTTGTTGGAGTAACAAGAATTGTTGAAATTGTTCCTCTTTCCTTTTCACCAGCAATGGATTCAGTTGAAATAGCAAGGCAACCAGTAAACAAGAATATTAATAATAAATAAGGCATAAGCATGGTAACAATTACCTTTGAAGTATCCTCTTGTGTTGCAACATCTACTGGTAATACTTGATAATTAGTTGTAATATTAATAGCAGTTTTTGCTAATTGTTGTGAGACAAATGAATAGATTGCTGAAGATTCTTTACTACTTGAATTATATAAAATATCAACCTTGGGCTGTAAGTTATTATCTTTTTTATTAATGAAGTCTTCTTCAAATCTTATAAATAAATCAATTTCTTTGTTTTTTAATTTTTCATTTATTTTATCAGTATCATTAATAATATTAGCAAATTTTATCTTATATTTTTCATCTTCAAAAATATCATTCATAGATGAAGGAACTTCAACTGCCATAACATTATAAACATAATCCTTTGAAACTTTCATGGCATCATTCATAAAGTTTCCCATTAAAGCATAAATAACATAAATTAAAATTCCAGGTAAAAATAATGTCATTAGCATTCTTTTATCTGTAAAGAATCTCTTTAATTCCTTTTTTACAATAGTAAATATTTTATCCATTATTCATTAACCTCCTTACTATAAATTTCAAAGAAGGTATCCTCAAGTGATTTGTCCTTAGTTAAATTTAAAAGTGTATCTTCAACTATCATTTTACCATTAAATATAATACCTACTCTATCACATATTTTTTCAACTAGTGAGAAAATATGTGTTGAAATAATTATTGATTTTCCTTGAGCCTTTAAATCAAGTAAGAAATCAGTTACAGTTTTAGCAGTAATAATATCTAGTCCATTAGTTGGCTCATCAAAAATGATAAAATCAGGATCATGAACTAATGAAATTACTAAAGATACCTTTTGACGCATACCGGTTGATAAATCGCCAATTTTAACCTCTTTAAATTCATCGATTCCAAATTTTTCAAACATTTCCTTTTTTCTTTCATCACGAGTTTTATCATCAACATCATGAAGCTTACTAAAATAATCATATAAATAATTTGGTGTAAAGAAATCCTCAAGCTTTAAATCACCTGTTAAAAAGCCAATTTTTTTTCTAATTTCTTCAGGATTATTTTTTACTGAAACATTATCAATCAAAGCATCTCCCTCATCTGCTTTAATTAAGGTTGAAATAATTCTAAGCGTTGTTGTTTTACCAGCGCCATTTGGACCTAATAATCCATATATTTCACCTTCATATGTTTTAAAAGACAAATCATTTACAGCAACCTTTTTGTTTCCTTTATAATGTTGTAGCTTTTGTTGCTTTGATGATAGTTTAAATGTCTTTTTTAAATGCGAAACTACTAATTTTTCATTCATTTTTCTATCTCCTTTTATTTATTATTAACCATATTCATATACATCATTTTATCAATCATAGGTGTTTCAATAAGTTTTAATGTTTCGTTAGATAAAGAACCATTAATAGCGTATTCTTTACCGGCTTTTATTAAGTTTCCTTTTAAAATATTAGTGACACTACTTGCTTCTTTAATATTTAAAAGTGGTGCTTCACTAATACATATTATATTAGCTTTATTTCTATGAAAGACTTTAAACTGTTCTTTTATTGCCTTAAAGTTATCATCAAATGAAGGAAATCCTGATCCTGAAATAACAATAAACTTTTTACTTTTAAAATCGCAAACAGTTTCATGAACTATTATACCATTTTCTTCCTTCATAGTCATTTTATTTAAAGGAAGAATTCTATCCATTATTGCTTTTAAGGAGCTTGGAACTCCATAGCAATATAAAGGAAATGACCATATTAAAATATCACACTCTTTAATTAGCTCTAATATTTTTTCATTATCATCTTTTATAATACATTTTCCACTTTCACTATTTAAGCAATTAAAGCAGCCACGACATGGTAAAACATTAACATCTATTGAATTAATAATTTTTATATCATATTCTTTATTATAATTTAGACCTTCTAAGAAAGAATTAGTTATTACCATCGTATCACTAATCTTTTTAGGAGAACCATTTAAAACTAAGACCTTTTTCATTTTATTTTCCTTTATTTTTTCTTAAAACATTTACTAAAACATAGGCTCCAACTAAAGCAATAGTTGCAATAGTTAAAACTATATACATAGCTAAAATACTAACTTGATTATTAAAAAAGTAAATATTGCAGTCAATAGAATCCTTTATTGCTTCAACAACATTACTTGGAAATCCTGCATTTCCCATTTCGTTAAAGACTCCATTTAAGAAATGATTTCTAGTAAGAGCAGTGCCATAAGTTCCAGGTAAAAACATTAATACCTTTTGTAAGGCAGGAGAGAAGCTTGAAATTGGCATATATGCTCCACAAATAAAGCCGTATCCTGCTGAAACGATTGTACCAATTCCCGAAACCTGACCTTGTGATGTTAAAAATGTATTGATAATTGATGAAAATGCCGTACCAAATGTAGTTAATAAAAACACATCAAGAATAATCAAGAAAACATCACCAACTGATAAAAACCAGCCAGTACATGCTATATAAATAAAGCCAGCAATTGTAGCAGTATAGGTCATTATTAAAGTTGTTACTAGTGTTGCAAAGAAATAAGATAAAGCTAATGTATGCTTTGGAAGTGGTGTAACGCTTAAATCATTAACTACCTTTTTAACCTTATCACTAGCCATTAAGGTATTTGCACAAAAGGCAACAGTTATACAACAAACTGCAAGTAATGATGAAATTAATTCGCCACTTACTGTACCATTTATTATTGATTCTTTTATTTCTAAACCATCAGGTAAATTTGAAATAAATGTATCTTTATAAACATTTGCTAAAAATGTTACATATAAAACAAGTAAGATAATAGGCGTAATTAATGAAGTAAATAATAAACCCTTATCCTTAAAAAACAATTTTATATTTCTTTTTGTTAGTGCTAAAAATGTTTGCATATTAGTTTCCTCCTACAAGCTTTTTACCAGTTGCTGCTAAGAATACGTCATCCATTTTACCTTTAATAATTTCAAAATCCTTAAATAATGTTGGATTATTGATAATTAAATTTTTAGCCGCTTCCGTATTTTTAATTTCAATTCTTATAATGCCATCCTTTACAACCTCATAAGGTAGATTTAACTTTTTAACATCTTCAATATTAGCATTATATAAAGTAATAAAATCACCAGTATATTTATTTTTTAATTCAAGTGGAGTACCTTGAGCTACTATTTTCCCTGAATCTAAGATAACTACATAATCAGCATCTGTTGTTTCTTCCATATAGTGAGTTGTTAAAAATACAGTCATTTGCTTATTTTTTCTATATGATTCAATTACCTCCCACATTGTCTTACGAGTTTGTGGATCAAGGCCTGTTGTTGGTTCATCTAAAATCAAAATTTTTGGATCATTTAATAAGGCTCTTGCTACATCGATTTTTCTTCTTTGACCACCTGAAAGCTTATTGACAGTTCTATTTAATAATTTTTTAAAGTCAAGAAGTGTAGCTAGCTCGTTTATTCTTTCTTTAGCTTTATTTCCATATATTCCATATAAACTAGCTCGACACATTAAATTATCCTTAACGCTTAAAACTCCATCTAATAAAGAATTTTGAAATACAACACCAATATCCTTTATTATATTTTTATAATCCTTTTCAATATCCTTATTATCAATAATTATGCTACCTTTATCTTTTTTTAGCATTCCACACATTATTGAAATAGTTGTTGATTTTCCAGCGCCATTTACGCCTAAAAAAGCAAATAATTCACCTTTTTTTACAGCAAATGATAAATCATTTACAGCATGAACATCCTTAAATGATTTATCTAAGTTTTTAACTTGTATAATATTTTCCATATTATTTTCCTCTTTCCTTTACTCTTTTTGTTAATTCATCATATGATAAATAGCCAAATAAACAACTATCAAACAGATTAACTATTTCATCCTTTGTAAACTTATAAACATTTGTGGCAATTAATGTTGCCATGCCATGAGCTAGAATCCACATTCCATGATAAATATCTAAAGCTTTATTTGTATCAGTTATGAAAAATGTCCTTTTAATACTATCTACGATTAATGGATAATTTTCATCAAGATCTATTAATAAAGTATCTAAATTAAAAAATGTTTGCTTTTCGCTCATAAATAATAGTTTAAATAGTGATGCTTCATCTGCTGCAAAATTAATATAGCCTATACCAACACCCAAAAAGGGTCTATCTGATTTTTCAATATTTTCTTTAATATATTTACCATATAATTCCTTAGCTTTTTTTATAACTTCTTTTTTTAATTCATCCATTGAAGTAAAATAACCAAAAATTACTTTTGATGAACTATTTAGCTTTTTGGCTAAATTTCTTGCAGTTAGCATAGAAAATGATTCTTCCTTTACTAGCATAAAAGCTGCATCTATTATTTCTTCTTTTTTAAATTTTGCAAGACGTGGCATATTATACCTCCTTTAAAACATTTATTAATCCACTTGTTGATTTTAAATTTATATCCAATGACTCATTTTTGTAATTATAGTCATTAAATTCATTTTTTATTGTTGAATTACTTGAAGCTTTTAATTTAAAGCCTTCAATATTTTTATTTAAATACAATTCTATATTACCTGAATAGGTTTCTATATCAATATTATTATGTATTATTGATTTTGTAGTTTTAACTGCACTTGAAACACCTTTAATTAATAAGCTATCGACTTTTACTTCATTTATTAATATAATTGATGATGTTGTATTAATTTTTAAAGCATTTGTAGCAATATTATTTAATGAAACATTTCCTGAAGAGTTTTCAATATCTAAATCATTTATTTTTAAATTGTTTAAATATGCTCCACCTGATGCTTGCTTTATTTTTAAGCTATTTATTTCATTTTCAATACTCATGGTTATACTTCCTGAGAAACTATCTATATGAAAAATATCAATCGTAAAACTTTTTGGAATAAATACTTTAATATTTTCAATTGCCCCTTTATTAAAAATGTTATAGCGCTTTTCAACAATTGATAAAGTATTATTATCAATATTAATTTTGAATTTTGTCATATCTGATTCAAAATATGTAACCTTTGTTTTATCATCTTCACTTTTTACTATATCACAAGAAAATGAAACTAAAGATATATCAACTTTATTATAAGCATTATTTATAAAGTTTCTTTCTTTTCTTTCATATATGCTTGAGCAGCTATTTAATAAAGCTAATATTATAATACTGCTGATTAAAATAATTATTTTCTTCATATTATTTTACTTCCTTTTTAGCTCATCTTCGCCTTTAAAGCCATCTATAAGGCTTTCATATTATAATATAAAAACATATGTTGCGCAACAGGCGTTTTTATATTTTTAATACTTCCTTAAATAATTTACATTATCTTTATAATAAATAAAATGTTTTTAAGATGTTTGGCTGCTTTTTTATTGTATTTGGTAAGCAATAATTCCTTTTAAATAATCCTAATAAGTATTATAATAAACATTGTAGTTTATTTGGAGGTTTTTTATGTTTAAATTATTACGCTATTTAAAAAAATACAAGAAAGAAAGTATTTTAAGCCCCTTATTTAAATTGCTTGAAGCCAGTATAGAATTAATTGTTCCTTTAATAGTTAAATATATTATTGATGAAGGAATAAAATATAATAATACAAATTTAGTAATTAAATGTTCTATTTTATTAATTGTTTTAGCTTTAGTTGGCCTTGCTTTTTCAATTACTGCTCAATATTTTGCTGCTAAGGCCGCTATTATGTTTTCAACTTCTATAAAACATCATTTATTTGAGCATATTGAAACATTATCATATAAAGAAATTGATACTTTAGGAACTAACTCTTTAATTACTAGAATGACAAGTGATGTTAACCAGGTTCAAAATGGTGTTAATATGACCTTGCGTTTATTATTAAGATCACCATTTATTGTCCTTGGTGCGACAATTATGGCTTTAGTAGTTGATTATAAAATGGCTTTAATATTTTTAGTAACTGTTAGTTTATTATCAATAGTAATTTTTATAATTATGAAAATAACTTCACCTTTATATAAAAAGGTTCAGCAAAAGCTAGATAAGGTATTAAAAAGTACGAGAGAAAATTTAACTGGTGTTAGGGTTATTCGTGCATTTACTAAAGAAGATAGTGAAAGAGAAGCTTTTTTTAATAAAAACAACGATCTTTATGTTAATCAAAAGAAAGTATCCAATATTTCATCTTTATTAAATCCATTAACCTATGTAATTATTAATATTGCCATTATTTTATTAATTCAATTTGGAGCAATTCGTGTTAATGAAGGTGCTATTACTCAAGGTGCAGTTATAGCAATTTATAACTATATGTCACAAATACTTGTTGAATTAATTAAGTTTGCTAATTTAATTATTACTATTTCTAAAGCTATTGCTAGTGGAAATCGTATTCAAAGTGTTTTTGAAATTAATAGTTCAATAAATGATGGAAATATTAATACTCCAAATGAAAATAATGCAGAAATTATAACTTTTAATAATGTTTACTTAAACTATAATAATGGTGAGGATGATTCTTTATCTAATATTAATTTTTCTGTTAAAAGCGGTGAAACTATTGGGGTAATTGGTGGAACTGGAAGTGGTAAAACTTCCCTTGTTAATTTAATTCCTCGTTTTTATGATGTAACTAATGGTGAAGTTTTATTATATGGTAAAAATGTTAAAGATTATAATTTAGAAAAACTAAGAGATTTAGTTGGTATTGTTCCACAAAAGGCTGTTTTATTTAAAGGTAGTATTCGTGATAATATGAAATGGGGTAATGAAAATGCTAGTGATGAAGAAATTTATGAAGCGTTAAAAATTTCTAAATCACTTGATGTTGTTTTAAATAAAGAAGGAAAGCTTGATTATGAAATATCACAGAATGGTAAAAATTTATCAGGTGGTCAAAGACAACGTTTAACTATTGCTCGTGCTTTAGTTAAAAAGCCAAAAATTTTAATTTTAGATGATAGCTCAAGTGCTCTTGATTATCAAACAGATTTAGCCTTAAGGAAAGAAATTAGTGCTTTAAAAAATAAGCTTACGGTCTTTATAGTTTCTCAAAGAACATCGTCCCTTCTTTTGTGTGATAAGATCATTTGCTTAGATAATGGTAAGGTTATGGGAATTGGAAGCCATGAGGAATTATTAAATAGTTGTGAGGTTTATAAGGAAATATATTATTCTCAATATAAAGGAGGTAATAAATAATGAAAAGAAAAGTAAATATACATACACTTAAAAGAATTTTTAAGTACTTGAAAAGTAATACTTTATTTTTAATTTTATCTTTATTACTTGCTATATTTAGTGTTGCTTCAACTTTAATTGTTCCAATCCTTTTTGGTAAAGCTATTGATTATATCATCGAAGAAAATAATGTTGACTTTGTTAAAATTAGTGAAATATTATTATATTGTGGTATTTCTATAATTGTTGGAGCTTTAGCTCAATGGCTAATGGGAATTATAAATAATAAAATAACCTATAAAATTGTTAAGGATATTAGAAATGATGCCTTTAATAAAATATTGATTTTGCCTTTAAGTTATATTGATAACCATTCTTATGGTGAAATTGTAAGTAAGGTTATTACTGATGTTGATACCTTTGCTGATGGTATGCTACTTGGCTTTACGCAATTATTTACAGGAATAATTACGATACTTGGAACCTTAGTAATTATGTATATTATTAATCCAATTATTGCAACAGTTGTAGTTGTATTAACTCCATTATCATTATTAGTTGCTAACTTTATTGCTAAAAAAACTCATTCATTTTTTGAAAAGCAAGCTAGTATTAGAGCTAATCAAACCGCTTTAATTGATGAAATGGTAAATAATTTAAAGGTTGTTGAAGCCTTTAATTATTCATCAAGAGCTTTAAATAGATTTGATAAAATTAATGATGAGCTTGCAGATGCTTCCTTAAAAGCTACATTTTATTCATCACTTACTAATCCTATAACTCGTTTTATTAACTCAACAATTTATGCTTTAGTTTGCTTAAGTGGTGCTTTACTTGTTATTAAAAGCCCTGCCATTTTTACAGTTGGAACATTATCAATATTTTTGAGCTATGCTAATCAGTACACAAAGCCATTTAATGAAATATCAAGTGTCATTACTGAACTTCAAAATGCCTTTACTTGTGCTAATAGGGTTCTTGATTTAATTGATGAAAAACCTCAAGTTCGTGAAATTGCTAATCCTGTTGTGTTAAATGATGTAAAAGGAAATATTGAACTTGAAAACGTTTATTTTTCATATACTAGTGATAGGCCTTTAATTACTAATTTTAATTTAAATGTTAAAAGTGGACAAAAAATAGCCATTGTTGGCCCGACAGGCTGTGGTAAAACGACATTAATTAATTTACTTATGAGATTTTATGATGTTAATAGTGGTAAAATATGTGTTGAAAATCATGATATTAGAGATTGCACACGTAAAAGCTTAAGAGATAGCTATGGTATGGTTTTACAAGAAACATGGTTAAAGGAGGGAACAATCCGTGAAAATATCATAATGGGCAAAGAAAATGCTAGTGAAGAGGAAATTATAAACGCTTGTAAATTTGCCCATTCATATAATTTTATTAAGCAATTACCTAATGGCTTAGATACTATTATTAATGAAGATGGTGGTATGCTATCTACTGGGCAAAAGCAATTATTATGTATTACTCGTGTAATGCTATGCCTTCCTCCTATGCTTATTTTAGATGAAGCAACATCTTCAATTGATACTAGAACTGAATTAAAAATTCAAGATGCTTTTAATAAGCTTATGAATAATAAAACAAGCTTTATAGTAGCCCATCGTCTTTCAACAATTAAGAATGCTGATTTGATTTTAGTAATGAAGGATGGAAATATAATTGAGCATGGAAACCACGAAGAGCTATTAGATTTAAAAGGCTTTTATTATAATTTATATAATAGCCAATTTTCTCAATAAACTAATATGGTCAAGCAAACTAGTGCTTGACCATTTTCTTTAAATATTTCTTTTTTTATAATCATCATCTATCTCACTACGCCATTTCTTTGATAGCTTTTTATTAGATCTAACATCACTAATTGCGAGTGAAATAGCTTCATAATTTAGCTTTACTCCTTTTTCATCATTATTGTAGGAAACAGCATTATCACTAGCTATTCCCATTTTATTTGCTTCTTTAATAACATCAATATTAGCTCCTAAAAATATAAATTGCCAATCTTCCTTTTGCTTTTTATTAATAAGGCTATTTATTTTTTCATAGCTAAATTCTAAACTTGAATTTTCAAGGCCATCAGTTATTATAACAACCATATTATTATATTCATTTTCTTTATCATTTATTTGATTATTATAAATATAATTAATAGAATTACCAATTGCATCTCGTAAAGCCGTACAGCCTCC
>CAKPZU010000024.1 GCA_934215405.1 uncultured Bacilli bacterium
AAAAAATACTTATAGACCATCATTTTTGCATTTTCAAGGGCATTTTCGCCCCTTTTTGAGCAATTTCATAGCAAATCATCAGACCGAGTAACGGAGAACCCGTTGCCCGATCTTTTTTATTTGCAAGAGTAGTATTATGTTGAAAAAAATATGAAAACTATGCTATAATATAGAACACTCAAACAAAAGGAAAAATGAAACATATTATGGGCATATTTGATATTTTCAAGAAAAGGAAACAGAACAAAGAGATAGGGGATACTTCAACGCAATCACTGGTGATCAACGATGCGAATAAAAGCTTGGAAGTTATATTGGAGTCTTTTCCAACAGCAATCGATGAAACGCAAGGACATTTGGTCGAAATCATAGAGCCTTCCGTTTTGGCTCGAATAGATGCGGTTATCCCGGCAGCGGCCGTTGCATGGGCTAACATTGCAAAAGCCGTTGGCAGTACGGGAGAAACGCTATATAAGGTTGTTTTGAAAAACGGCGGACAATTGGTAGATTCCCACGCCATCGCTGGAGCGAAAAGAGCCATGACAATGGGGAAGAACGGCATTGTCGAACACGCAAACCTATTAGAGGTGAATCCGTCCGAACTTGGTAAAGTGGCGAATGTCGGCGCAACCATGTTCAGCGTAGCATCAATTATTGTTGGGCAATACTATATGCAACAGATCGACACAAAGATTGGCGCAATATCGGATGAATTAAAAGGGATTGCGTCAACCCTTGATATTCAGTATAGAAGCCAAGCGGCATCGCTTATTGAGTCGGTTTACAATATCTCCAAATTCCAAATGGATACCATAACCAACGAAGAACTGCGACTCCGTGAATTGGATAACATTCAAGAACTTCGAAAAGATTGTCAGACATTACTAAATCAAGCGGAGGCTGAAATCGAGACGATTTTTGGAACGGAACAGCCGTCTTATGATAGTTATGCTTCGGCAATCAAGAAGATAGAGAAGTGGAGCCGTTACCAGTCCATCCTGGTGCAAGTGCTTGCACAAATCAATGAGTTGGACTTTGCTTTGAGTATGGGAGCAAAGACAAAAGAGCATTGCTATGGTTCGTTTGGACTACATACAAAAAGGTTGAACGAAATCCATACACAATTACTTTCTTGGCACAAAGAGCATTGCGAGCATTTGCAAATCGACATTGATGAAGAAAGACGCAAGAATACAGGGCTTTTCGCAAAGTTATTGGAGAAACCGATAACCGCTATAAAAGAAGAGTGGATGTATAAATCGCTCGATAAAGAAACGGTAACCTTAATTAAAAGCCAAACTGCTGAGATGCAACAACTTTCCTATGATACAGACAATCCATTTGCGGAAGATGTTGTAATTGTTGTTCGAGGCGATAAAAAGTATTATTTAACAAAGTAAAATAAAACGCGCTGTTTTGGAAAACCCAAATAGCGCGTTATCTTTATTTTCGGTCGACTTTTATAAGATCCACTTGTATTGGGCTTTTTTAGATGCGTACTAAACACATGGACTGAAGTCTTAAAAAAAATATTGGTTAATTTAATATTAAAATGTTGGTCAGTTATATTAAGAAATATTGGTCAGTTTTGTTGAAACATATTGGTCAGTTTGTATAATGTTTATATAATTAACAAGGAGAATAGTACTATATGGAAAAAATTGCTAACAAATCAAATTATAAACCTAGAATTATTGATTCAATAATAGAAAAAAATTTAAGAATATTTGGTGCTATTTTAATTGAGGGGCCAAAATGGTGTGGGAAAACATGGACATCATCATATCATGCTAAAAGTGATTTTTTTGTCGGTGACCCAAAAGGAAATTTTTCAAATAGAGAACTTGCAAAAATGGAACCATACACAGTATTAAAAGGGGATACTCCACGTCTAATTGATGAATGGCAAGAAGTTTTGTCATTATGGGATGCAACAAGAGCATTTGTTGATGAAAATGAAAAAAAAGGACAAATTATACTTACTGGCTCTTCAACTCCTGCAATTAAAGGCGTTTTGCATAGTGGGACTGGCAGAATTAAAAATATTAGAATGAACACAATGTCTTTATTTGAATCTAATGATTCAACAGGAGAAATATCTTTAAAGGATTTATGCGAAAATAAATTTGTGCCAAAAATATTAAAAGAAACAAATCTTGAAAAATTAGCATATTTAATAGTTCGTGGAGGTTGGCCTGGAAATATTGACGCCTTAGATGATGAATGTGATGAATTAACTATAAGCTATATGGAAAATGTCATAAAAACTGATTTAAAAAGATTAGATCAAGATATAGATTACAATGAACAAAAAGCTAAGCTTATTCTTAAATCTTTGGCAAGAAATGAATCAACAACAGCATCTAATCAAAGTATATTAAGAGATATCATTGAAAATGATCATAGTTCAATAAGCAAAAACACTTTAGTAAAATACCTAAATGCATTTAATAGAATGTTTTTATTTAATAACCAAAAACCTTTTTCAACAAATGTAAGATCATCACTTAGAGTTAAGCAAATGGAAAAAAGGCATTTTTCAGATCCTGCAATGGCAGCAGCAATGCTAAAACTAACTCCAAAGAAGATGATGAATGATTTAAATACCTTTGGATTTTTATTTGAGGGACTAGTCGAAAGAGACTTAGCAATTTATGCTCAAGCTATGAATGCTAGAATATATCATTATCAAGATTATAACGATAATGAAATTGATACAGTTATCGAACTTGATGATGGTTCTTGGTGTGCAATTGAAATTAAGCTTGGTCTTAATAAAGCTAAAGAGGCTTCAAATAATTTAATTAAAGTATGTAATGATATAGTTAAAAATGGTGGAAAAGAGCCATTATTAAAATGTGTTATATATGGTGTTGGAAATATAGCATATAAGGATGAAAATGGTGTGTACATATTTCCTATCACTGCATTAAAAGATTAATCACTATTTATTAATAAAAATCTACTCAAAACGTAATAATTGGTGATTATACTTATTATAATTGCACTAAAGATCCAAACAATTTTGAAAAAGATTGTATTACCTATCACTATGACTTTTTAAAAGATAAATTAATTATCGGAAAAATTTGTTCGCTTGGTGAAAATATTAAGTTTTTAATGAATGCTGCTAATCATAATTTCAATGCTATTTCTACATATCCATTTACTGCTATATTAAATGATAGTAACAAAATAAATACAAAACATTTAAATGAATTGCCTAATAAAGGAGATACTGTAATTGGAAATGATGTATGGATTGGCGAAAACGTTACAATTTTACCAGGAGTACATATTGGAGATGGTGCTATAATTGGAGCTAATTCTGTAGTAAGTAAGGATGTAAAGCCATATAGTATTGTTGCTGGTAATCCTATTAAAGAAATAAAAAAAAGATTTAATGATGAACAAATAAAAATTCTTGAAAATATTAAATGGTGGTGATAAAATACTTAATAATTTAGATGTTATTTTAAGTAATGATATTGAAAAATTAAAAGATTTATAGGAGGCTTTATTATATGCTCTTTGCCTAATTTAAAATGAATAAATTTGAAAGAAATCCTAAAAAATATATGAAAAAACAATGCCATTTTTTATTAGAAAAAGGATTTCATTTTAAAGTATCTAATTGTAATGCTGAGTATTGCTTTGAATTTTATTTAAATGAAACACATATTTACTTTTATTATGAAAATGAATATGTTGATTGTTGTTTTGAAAATGCTAATACAACTAAAACTAATTTAACAAATATAGTAGGTAATCTTCCAGCATTTTTTGACAAATCAACTAATATGGAAAAAATGAATTATTTAATTAATTTAGTTCATAAAAACTTAAATTTAATTGATATTAGAAAGTTAACTAAATTAGAGCAAGCATTAAAATTATCAAAAGAAAAGAAGCATATGGAAGCTTATCCAATTTATGAAGAACTTTATAATAAAAACAAAAATGCTACAAACGCATTTAATCTTTTTCAATGTGCTGTTTATTGTGGCAAAAAGGATGTTGAAGAAAAGCTTTATAGCAAGTTAAAGAATTATGCTCCAAAAAGAACAAAAGATCCAATAGAATTAAGTGGTTGCTTTGTAAGATTTTATTATGGCATTATTCTTTGTGAGACTAAACGAAATGATGAAGCTATTGAAATAATAGATTATTTAATAGATGTTATATCACATTATAAAATTACTGATCCAACTTTCTTATATATTAGAGGTGTCCCAACTGCCTCAATGATAAAAGACTTAATCGAAAAAGTTTTTGTTAATGATAATACTAAATTAAATGAATACTTAAAAAAATTAAAGGCTAATGTTGATAAAGACACTTTAAAATATGAATTAAAAAATTATTAGTTTACTTATTAACTTTGATTAATTACTAAATTGTTTATATATTTACAGTTTTCCTTAAAAATTTATATAATATTATTTAAATTCATCATTTCATTAGATATTTATTGAATAAAACAAGGCATATTATCGGAATAATTCTTTTTCATTGAATATGTCTTTTTATTTTGCTAAAATTAGGCGTATATTTTTAGGAGGAAAAACATGAAAAAAGGAATATTTTTATTATCAACATTATTTGCTTCATCTTTAACAATTAGTCTTGCTTCATGTGGTGTTCAAGATAATTCTCAATCAGATAGTTCTACAACTCAAGAATCTTCTTCATCAATTGAGGAAAGTTCTAGTCAAGTAACATCATCTGATTCAAGTTCATCAAGTGAAACTGATGCTTCAAAACAAACAATATTAAAGCTATTAAAAGATTTAAAAACACAAAGCTATACGCTTTCTTATACGATTAATGGAATGTCATATGATGATGTAATCACAGATGAGTATTTCTACATTGGTTATTTAAATACAGGGTCATTGTTACTTAATACAATTTCAGCAACGACTAAATATGCATATGATTTTAGGATTACTGATTCTAAGTTTGTTTTAAAAGGACAATCTTTTAATGAAGAATATACACTTCAAGGACAAACCAAATTAAAAAAGTACAACTTTTTAAAAGATTTAAACGTTTTAGAAAGTGATATTGAAGAAAGCGATGGAACATATGAAATATATGATTCAACTATTGTAGAAGCCTTTACAAATCAACTTGATTTTTCAGGAATTGATCATCTTGAATTAAAACTTAATAAATATGATGATTTAATAGTAAGGCTTATGGCATTTGACCAAGTAACTAATAAATTTTATTGCCCTGATGCTGGTGAAATAACAATTAATAATATTGGTGTATCATCTTTAACCATTGTTGATGATTTTATTAAAAGCTATAAAATGCCAACAACTACATTAAGTGGTAAGGGAGATAATTTATTTAATAATGTTTCATATGTATCAGCAATATATGATTTTATACTAGATTATAACGTGGCTTATCAAATAAAAACAACTAACTTAGATATATCAAATAATTATGTCCGTATAGTTGATACAACAACTGATAATGTTTCAAATTCTTATACATTTGAAGTGGAAGATGATAAAGAAACATTAAACATTGTAGGTGTTGATGGAACAAATAGTATTGTAAAACAAAAAACAACAAAAAAATATCAAGATTTTGGCTTTATCAATAAAGATGGCTTTGAATTAGATAAATTTGCCAAATTATCTAATGATGATACATACTATTCTTATCTTGGTGATAATGCCTCAAACATTGCTTATTCAATTACTCAAGATTCACAAATCTATGAATGGAAGGTGCAAGATATTAAAGCCATTGAAGAAAATGGTAAAATAGTTCAATTGGACTTTTTCACTGGCATTTTACAAGATAGAACTACTGGAAAATATTTTTATAGATGGATTAATACTAAAGTTTTAGATACACCAAATAATATTGAAAACATAATTCAAAAAACACCATCAGAAGATGATGTGCAAATAAATAATATTCTTTCTCATTTGAATCAAGATAATTCTATATTTAAAGTTACACAAACTGATACAGCTTGGGAAGGAACTAGAAAGATTGAATATACTAAAGGTAATGGTTTCTATTTAAAAAAATATTTAGTTATTAATGGTGATGAAACAACATCTTTTGAACGCTTAGCAGAAGGATATTATGAAAAAGACGGAAAAATTTATTCATTTACTTTTGATGAAAATAACAATGTTACTATAAATAAAAATCCATCATCTAAATCATGGAAGGAAATAGTAGGCTTTAATATTTCAAGTAGTGTTTTAAAATTAAATGATAATAAACTTACAAGCTATGGTGATATTATTAATATTGGTAGTTCATTAGCCTTTGTAGATAACCCTTTAACAATTGATTCTTCATCTGTTGAATTTACTATTGAAAATGATAAAATTGTTTCATTAGATTGTGCTTATACTGGTGGACTTGAAAATATCACATTTACTTATGATGAGCAAACTTTAGATGCTTCTTTAAAGAAAGCATTAGATGATAAAATTAATCCATCATCTCAAGATGCATTAAAAACTTGGAATGATTACGAGTCTGACACTATTATTTTAGCTTTAATTAAAGCATATGGCGAAGAATTTGCTAACAAGGTCCCTTATTTATATAGCGAAAAATTAAAAAATGATAAAAACACATTTGATGGCTATTATTATAATTATGAAGAAGAGCCTTACTACTTTATCATTACATTAAATGTAATTGATTATGAATATTCAAATGAATATAAAGCATATCTTTTAGCTTTAGGATATAGTGAAGCTTCAACTAATGTATTTGTTAAAGATGATATAAAAATTGAAATTGTTAATAATGAAGATAATTGTGAATTTTTACATATCTATAAAATAGCATAATTAAAAGGAAAAAGGGGATGTTTAAAAACCTATAAATAAAATGGTTTTTCATCCTCTTTTCGTTTGCATTAAATATTTTTTCTTTTTTGATTGGGGCAATTTAATTATACCAAATGCACGCTTTCAAACAAAATGCAGTTTCAAACTTAAAAACTGCGTTTTATTTGAAAATTTGCGACTTTTTAGACTAATTATGTTATTTTGTATTTAATAATACAAAATATGTGATGAGTTTATTCTCCATCGCACTTTTTGTATAAAAAGCATTCCTTTTCATGAGAATTAATAATTCCAACTGCTTGAAGATAAGAATAAATAATTATACTACCAACAAACTTCATTTTCCTTTTTGCTAAATCAAGTGAAATTTTATCTGATAAAGGAGATTTTGTTAAATTAGTTTCATAATAAATTTTACCATTTGTAAATGTTTTTAAATAATTATAAAATGAACCATATTCATTACAAATTTCTTTAAATATTTTAGCATTATTTATACTAGCTGTTATTTTTAATTTATTTCTAATAATATCCTTATTCTTAATTAATTCATTTATTTTAGTTTCATCATATGAAACAACCTTATTAATATCAAAACAATCATATGCTTTTTTAAAGGCTTCTCTTTTATTTAAAACACATTGCCAAGAAAGACCTGCTTGAAATGATTCTAAAATTAGCATTTCAAATAAATAAGAATCATCTATGTTTAAAACACCCCATTCAAAATCATGGTAGTCAACATATTTTTTATTAGCTAAATTACACCATTTGCATCTATTCATAGTTTATTTCCTTTTGTTGGCATATTAAATTTACTAGTGTCAATATGCTCTGTTTCTAAAAGCTTTATTTTATTATTAATTCCACCACCATAGCCAACTAAATTATTATTAGCACCAATTACTCTATGGCATGGAATTATTATACAAATTGGATTAAAGCCAACGGCATTACCAACAGCTTGTGCTGACATTTTTTTTATTCCTTTTATTTTAGCTATTTCTTTGGCTATATCATTATATGTTATAACATTTCCATAAGGAATTTTTTTAATACAATCGATAACTAATTTTCTAAAAGATGTTAAATTATTTATTTTATATTTTATTTCAAAGTTTGGATCTTTTCCAGTAAAATAAATACCTAGCCATTTCTTTGTTTCATTAAAAATTTCTAAATCCTTTTGTATTAACTGCTCTTTATGCTTTAAAGCATCATATGATTTATTAAAAAACAAACCAGTTAAATAAGTACCATCACTTATTAAATAAATTAAGCCAATTTTTGATTCATAAATAGTAAAATATTCCATACTATTTAATTTTTAAGCCATCTTTAAAGGCATTACCAACTCTTTCATTAACTACATAATAGCCATTAGTAAATGGATCATAAGCAATAGCATTTAATTTAGAAATATCAACATTGTCATTAGTAATTACATCATCTTCAGCTATGACATTAACAATTTTACCAATAACGCCAGCGCCAAATTTATTTTCATCAAAATCAACAAATTCACATTCCATAGTCACCTTAAATTCATTAACTATTGGAGCATTTACATTATTTGATTTAGTAGCTGTTAGCTTACTTTTTACAAATTTATCTAAAACAGTATTATTAGATACAATACCAAAATAGTCAGCTTCATTTACATATTCTTTTGTAGCAATACTTACTGTAAAAGCTTTCCTTTTTAAAATATTTTTAACAGTTTTATGTGAGGCTGATAAATTTAAAGCAATGTGATCTTCATCAATCATCATACCCCAAGCAGCATTCATAACATCTATGCTTGAATCATCATTATAAGTTGCAATTAATAAAACAGGCATTGGAAAAATTGCAGATTTAGTTTTAATTTGTTGTTTCATTTTTAATTTCTCCTTTGATTATATTGAACTTTCTTAATAAGCTTATTGATATAATTAGATAAGCAAAGCCAAATAAATATCCTGCAATAACATCACTTGTATAATGTACTCCTAAATATATTCGACTTAACCCAACTAAAAATACAACTATATTTATTAAAATCATTAAACTATATTTTAATGGCTTATTTTTAATCATTTTATAAAGCAAATATACTAAAAATCCGTAAAAAACTATTCCATTCATGGCATGACCTGAAGGAAAGCTATAACCACTTGCATGAATTAGTCTATTTTCTTCAAGTGGTCGAGGACGTAAAATAATAAACTTTATAGCATTATTTAAAATCACAGAGCAAATTATATTTAAAACCATAAAAAGTGCTAATTTTTTATTTTTAACCATAAAGATTATAAACAAAACTATAGCAAAGCAAGTAATTGTTATTTCTCCACAAAATTGCGTTAATACTTTTACAAATGGTGTTAGATTTTCATTTATAATATTAGCTTTCATAAAGCTATAAACATTATTATCAATAACTAAATTCTTTTTTACTATCACAAATAGCATTATAGTAAAAAAAGATAAAAATATTAACCCACATATAATCCATTTAATTGTTTTTTTTAATTTCATAGCTACTCTCCTAATTTAGAAAATAAAAACTTTAGATAATTATAAGTATATGAAAAAGCATTATCTACTATTTTTAAACCAACTATTTCCATTGCTAGCCTTTGATTTTCATTTAGTTTAACCATAGGATATAAAGCATGTGTTAGCATTAATATTGAATGCTTAATAACTTCACCACCTTCATCATCAATATTGATAAAATGATTTTTAATACTTTTGTTTAAAGATAATAATAATTCTTTAAAATTTTTCTTAAATGTCACAAGTTTTTCAACTGATAAATGAATTTCTATATCAGTTAAATATTTTTAATAAACGAATATGATTTAAATAAACATTACTAATGCCTTTTGCTAAAGTATCACTATTAT
Source organism: uncultured Bacilli bacterium (assembly GCA_934215405.1). Classification (GTDB taxonomy): domain Bacteria; phylum Bacillota_I; class Bacilli_A; order RFN20; family CAG-631; genus CAKPXW01. The sequence goes on from CAKPZU010000024.1 coordinate 9,731, forward strand.
TTTTTCTATTAAAGCAATCAATAATTTCATTTAAGAAAACACAATAATCATCTTTTAATATATTTATTCCTTACTTTTATAATAGCAATAAAGAGAAGATCTGACTATGCTTATTCTTTCAGCAATTGTTTTCATTTAATGCTTTAGTAATCCATTTTAGCAAACATTTTATTTGTCGTATCAATTATTTTTTTCTTTCATTAATTTGACATTCATTGCATGCACGCTTTATCATTTTTACCAACTCCTGCAAATAAATTATACATTTTTATTGACACAATTTCAATTAAGACGTGTACTATGCTTACAGACATAGCATCATGACTATAAAATATCAAAAATTAAATAATGGTATTTTAATATCTAAGCTTGATTATATCATCTATTGAATACTAGAAAATGGTAAAACTAAAGATGATGCTTTAAAGACCTAAAAGTTGGATGTAGACATATTTGAAAAGGAGGTTAGAGAAACTATTAAAAATTTAAAAAACCTTTTTAGGAAAGTTAGTTTTTTCTTAAAAAGATTTTTGTTTTATTATTTAATTTCAATTCTATCTTCTTTTTCAATTACTTCAAAGAAATGTGGTCTTTCACTTAAAAATGGTTCATTTGGGCAATGTAAAGAAACATATTTTTTGCCATTAAAATCAAAGATCATACCATGGCCTCCGTCTTTTAAAAACAATGGAGTATCAAGATGAATCCAAGGGCCATTAACACCATTATTTGAAATAGACATACCCATAGCATAGCCTTCTTTTCCTTGACTTGACCAAAGCATCAATAGCTTTCCACTTTTTAACTTATATAAAAATGGACCATCCGTTACATAACAACCAATCTTATCCTTTAAGGATACAACCCATTTAGCATCACTTGCTTTAAATAAGGTTTTAACATCTTTAATAGACGTTAAATCATCATTAAAGGTTGCTAAACACATTTCTCCATCTTTTACTTGTGTCCACTCATGACAAAAAATAGTATAAAGCTTATTATCTTCTTCATATAAAGTTGCATCTAAACATTCCCAAGATGAAGGAGTAAATGGCTTTTTTAAAGGAGTGTAGGTACCAAAGACACTATCACTAACTAAGGCTTGTGAAGCACGGTGCATTCCTTCTTTTTTAAAGGAAGCTATTAAATAATACTTGCCTTTATATTTATGTAATTCTGGCGCCCAAAAGTTTTTATCAGCCCAAAATGTATCATCTCTTTGAAATAATACATATGGCCCTTCAAAATTAACTAAATCATAGGTTTTATAGCCTAAAAAGCCACAAGCTTTACCATCCCAAGCTGTTTTATCAGTTGTTCCAACTAAGTATCCAATTCCATCTTCTACATATAAGAATGGATCCCTCATAAATATTTCATCAATTTTCATAAATACTTTTCCTTTTTATAATTTACCCTTTTATTAAAGTTTATACTTATTTATATGTCAATAACCTTTTGTTAATTAGTTATTTGTTTTTTTACATTAAAGTTAAAAAAAAACATTTTATTCATATATTTCTATTTTAAAAACATTTATAGTATCGACATCTGGGCAGCAAAAAGTAGCTGTCCCTTTAGGATTGTTTGGAATACTTCCTCCATATCTTAAAATGTCAATAAAAGGGAAAGCCACATGCATAGCTAAAGGACAGATTTCTCCTCTTTGAGTATCAAAATCAAAACTATCTCCTACCTTATGTCCTCTATGGCATGGTGTATTTCCAATTTGCTTTATTAAGGTAATTTTTATTTTACATTTATTCATTTTATTAATCCTCATCTAATAAATCTAAATGTAATTCTAAAGGAATTCCTTTAAATTTATCTACGTTATTAATGTTTAAGGCAATCATTTTTTTTACAACATTCATGGCTTTTATACATGAATTATTTAAATCGTTATTTTTTAAATATTCACTTATAAATACTGATGAAAAAATATCACCAGTTCCAGGGAAACTTACAGGTATTTCTTCATATTTATTAAAATAAATTTTATCGTTATTATAATCATAAACTATAGTATGCATTTCATCTTCAATATTAGTTGAGGTTATTATAATATTTTTAGCGCCTTGCTTTTTTAGCTTATACACTAATGATTTTGCTTCATCCTTACTAATTACTCTTTGTCCAATTAAATAATTACTAATAAATGTTGCTTCTGTAAAATTTGGCATTATTACATCACCTATTTTTATTATTTTTTGCATGTATGAAACGTTTTCTTTGCTAACACCATTATAAAGCTTTAAATCATCACCCATTATTGGATCAACTATTATTAAGCTTCCTTTTTCTTTTTGTGTTTTACAAAAATCATATACTAGCTTTGTTTGTGCTGTTGAAAACAAAAATCCTGTTGATATAACATCAAAGGAAAAGCCAAGCTCATCCCAAACCTTTAAGGTGTTTTTCATATATGGTGTAGTTTCAAGTATTTCAAATTTTCCATAATTTAGTGTATTTGAAACTAAAGCTGTTGGTAAGTTAAATATTTGATATTTTAAATATGATAAAATAGGAATCATTGCTGATAATGCAACCTTTCCATATCCTGCCATATCATTAATTAATAAAATCTTTTTGTCCATTGTCTTTCCCTCTTTATAACTCTTACTATAATATATTAATTGCTATAAAATGTAAAACAATTTTTAAATTTTTTCTTTAATCATTTTATCGATATTTTCAATAAATAAATTCCCTTTTGATATTGAAAAATTATCATATTTTCCATCACTTTTATTATTTATTGTTGCATTATATAAATCAAGAGAATTATCTTTTTCATCAATAACAAAGGTATAATCACAATTAATATTTAAATTTAAATTGACAATTTGATACATTTCATTTTCATTTAAATCAAAAGCATTAATACATGTTCTATGTATTCCACTACCAAATGAGTAAATAAAATATAAAATATCGCTTTTATTATCTTTTATATTTGCAAATTCACTTACTCCATAGCCTCCAAAGGCTAAACCAATATTATAATAATTATTATCTTTATAAATAAATGTTGCACTATCTAAAAAGCCATTATTAGTATTTGAAAAGCGAAACATTTTTAAACTATCAATATCAGTTTTTACTTCTTTTACATTACTTAAAAGGCTTGTCTGATTCTTTTTTAATTCTTGATATGAAGGATACAAATCCTCATTATCTAAAAAATAAGCATCAAGGGATTCAACATTTACTAATTCATTGATATATTCTATATTATAACGCTTTATTATTTTTCTATTATTACATGATGAAATACAAACACTTCCAATTAATAAAGATATTATTAAATTGTTCTTCATAATTTATTCCTTACTTTCTAAGCTTGTTTTCTTTGTTAAATCAAGATTATATACTCCAAGTGATAATTTCTTTAAAAAATCCTTATATTTTCCAAATGCTAAAACTCTATTATTCGCATAAACATTATATTTGTTATTTTTATCGCTTAAAATATAGTTTGTATCAATAAAGCCATTTTTTTTATAAAACCTCTTACGTTTTAAAAATAATTCATTTTCATTAATTAAGCAATTTATTGTAATGGTCTTATTATTAAAAACCTTTTTAATTGAATCAATTATTTTACTTCCGATTCCTTGATTTTGATATTCCTCTTTAATTGCTAAATAAAATATAAAAGCAAAATCATTATCTGTTAAAATATATGACATACCACAAAGATTGTTATCAATATAATAAGCCCAAAAGCTAGCATTTTCTTTTTTACATAAGTAAAATAAATACGGCATAATAATTCTTTCTTCCTTTAAAAATGACTGCTTGTATATTTTTTTTATTTCTTTGAAATCTTTATCTTTTTTATTAACAATTCTCACTTCAAGATTCATATAAAAACACCCTTTCATTAATTATTATTTTAGCATATTTCCATTATTTCTATATATATAAATTGTATCAATTATATCGCCAATAAATACAAGTTGAAAAATAAAATGAATAAAAAATGTAAGTAAATTTATTTCTTTATTTTTAAACTTATTTATTAAATAAGAAATATTATACGATGATGTAACAAGCATGGTCAAAAAATTTGCTAATACAAATAAAGGAATTAAAATAATTGTTGATAATATCGTAAAAATAAAAGCAAATCCAGCAATTAATAATGCGCAAACAAGAAAATTAATAATAAAATAAGGTACTAATACTAATTTACTAATCATTGTTATTTTAATTGTGCCATTATTATCATTTATTTTTGTAAAAGCAAATATTAAATTAACCAGTCCTAAAATTAATGATAAAATGAAAAAACTAAATGACGTATAAAATAATGCTTTTTCCAAAACTTGATTATAGATTTCATTATTTATAATCATAAAATCAAGAAACATTGATATTTGCATTATATATAAGCTAATAATAAATAAAATTAAATATCTTTTTTTCATTTTTTTAGTATCCTTTCTAAAGAAGCCAAATCTAACAAATTAACTGTTTTAAATTCACCATTATAAAATACTGCAAAATTATTAAATACACAGGGAAGTTCTTTAGCCTCTTTTATGGTTTTTACTTCAATTGGCTGATAATTTACATTATTTTTATCACAATATGCTCTTACAATTTCTAAGCTTTTTGCAATATATGGACATTGATTAGTATAATATATAACTAAATTCTTATCATCAATCATTTCTTTTTTGGCATTTTCATTAAAAGCCACCTTATCAGCATTAAATGCTAAGGCTAATAATTCATAGCCACTTTTAGTTGTATCTACTACCTTAAAATCATGATGGATGAAAAAATCCTTATCAGTAAGCCAATTTTTCTTTTTATTACAATTTAATAAGCATAGTCCTGATTTTTTATTAGCCTTCGCATAATTTATTGCATATTCTAATAATTTCTTACCTATGCCTTTTCCCTTTAAATCACCATTTACCCATAAGCAATATATGTATAGATAATTATTACCATTTATTGGAGTATACGCATATTCAAGAGGTGCAAATTCGATAAAGGCTGTTCCATTAACATCTAATTTATGAAATATATGACCATTATTAAATTGTTCATGAAGCCATTTTTTCTTTAAGATAATACCTTCAGTTTCCTTTTTGCTTCGAATAATGCAGCATAAATGTTCACTTGCAATGTTATTTAAGTCAAGATTTATATATTTATTCATCTCAATTTACTTCCTTTTCCATATAATGTAATTATTACACATTCATATGCTTATAGCAATTTTTAATTGCTTTCTTTAATAAAATTAATTAAGGTTCTTATTGAAATAAATATCATTAAGCTAACAATTAAAAAGCTTGAAATGGCTATTAATGTTTGGATGCTTTCAAATGCCTCCTTATTAAATGTCATTACTAAAGTGTTTTGTAATGTTAAACTAGATAACAATGAATCCTGTAGCTTTATAGTTTTAAACATTTTTATATTTATTATTGTATATTTTCTTTTTTTAAAGTAAGCAATTATTGTTGAAATCACTTTAAATGTTGTGTATGTTGCTACCGTAATAGCACTAATCGTTCCATAATTAACTACTCTTTTACCAAATACCATAATAGTTACTGGAGCAAACAAAGAAATGTTCATTAAAAGCATGATAATAGCTTGAATAACATTTAACCCCTTGTAAGGCTTATTGTTTTTTCTTTCCTTTAATTCATTTACAAAAGCAACAATTCTAATAATGATTAATAAAAAATAATAAACAGAAATTGATATGTTAAATTGTGTTTTATAATAAATACCAATTAATAAATTATAAAACGCAAAGAAAATTGTAAATACAAATGAAATGATTGTATTTACAATAAAGCGATATTCATAATCGCTACTATATTTATTTAAAAACTTATTTTTAAATTTTAGTTTAATCATCTTTTTTTATTAAACTCACTAATAAATCTATTATAAAATCAACATCATCGCTACAATCATTTTTAATCCACTCATTAATTATAGCTTCAATTCCTTTAATATAAAAACTTACAACATATTTTCTTTTGCTATTATCTAAATTATATCTATCCAAAATTGGATTAATTATATTTTTATATAAGCCATCAAATTTTTCATGTGATTTCATTATTTTAGGTTTACTTATAGCTACTTTATAAATTTTAGTATTCTTTTTTACATAATTCAAATAAGGAATTAAATACTTAGGAGTAATAAAATTTAATTCATCTAAGCTCCCATTTTTTATTTTGTTAAAAGCATCATTATATGTTTCATCAAAGGAATTTAAAAAATTCTTATTCATATTTTCTATGCATTCTTCTAATAAATCACTTGTTGATTCATAATGTAAATAAAATGTTGAACGGTTTACTCCGGCTTTTTTACAAATTTCATTTACTGTTATATAATCAAAATCCTTTTTTTCAAGTAAAATTAATAATGCTTCATCCATTAACGAAGCGGTATTAAAATATTTACTTTTAAATCTATTCATAATACCGCCTCCATTTTTAATTTTCAATTATTTTTTTAGCAAGAGTAATAATATCATTTGCATATTTTGCTTTACTATTTTCTAAAATCTTTTTATAAATAGGATAATTAATACTTACTCCTATTATTCCAATTATACCTAAAATAATTCCTAAAATGAAGGAAATTGTACTACTTCCTATTACTTTCATAGACATGCACATTCCTACTCCAATCACTAAAGTCATAATACTTCCAAAGCTATAAGCAAAAATATTTGCTGGCATTTTAGCCTTTTTATCAAGTTTTCTTAAAGCTACAACCTTTGATGTATCCTTCTTTGTGTATTCGTTTGCTATTGTTTCTGCATAAATTTTATCTGTATTCATTTTTATCTTCTCCTTTTTACAGCATTATTATAAAAATTTAATAGCCTTTAGCAAACGACAAAAAGCAAGAAAATTGTTGGATTGAAATAATTAAGCTTTATTCTGCTTTTAAAGCTTCAACCATATTAATCTTTTTAACCTTTATTGCTGTAAAGTATGCAACAACTACACTTACAATAAATGTTAAAGCAATAGAAAAAATATATACATAAGGAGCACAAGTAATAGTTAGCTCATATTCAGATGCTAATAGCTTATAAAGCAAAATTAATGATGCATATCCAAGTGGACAACCAAGTATAATACCAATTATTGCTGTAAAGGTATTTTGTGATATTAATATAGAGCCAATTTTTTTATCCTTAAAGCCAAGTACCTTTAAAGTTGCAAGTTCACGATATCTTTCGATATAGTTCATTGTTCCTAAATTATATAAAACAACAAAGGCTAATAATAATGAAAAGGCTACTAAAAAATAAATCATTAAATTCATAATTTCCATAAATGAATCAAACGTTTTAATTAATTCTTCTCTTGAGGATAAGGAAACTATTTCATCATTTGTGCTTATGCTATCCTTTTTATTATCGACATATATATTATTAATTTTATAATCTAAATTTAAAAAATCTGCATAGCCATAAGACATAGTAAATCCATTAGTACTAAATGAAATAATATCAATAATTTCAACCTCATATTTAATAGTTTTTCCATATAATGAAAAGCTAAATTTATCTCCAATATTTTTATTTAAGTCTTTGGCCATTCTTTTACAAATATAAACACCATTATTATTTAGTTTTCCTACTGCTTTATTATCTTTTAAAAGTCTAACTCTATCATTATTATTATTTAAAAGTGTTAAAACATAAGTAGTTCCATCAACTTTTGTTGCAATGCTACTACTATAATCGCCATTATATTGCTTAACTATTTCTAAAGCCCTATTATTAGCTACGTTATCACTTAAAGTAATAGATGTTTCATAATTCATTGCTATATTGTAGTTAGCATCAATATAATCATCCATTGTTGACTTCATTCCAAATGTGGCAAAAAGAAGTAACGTACAACCTAAAACGCCAAATATTGACATAAATGTTCTAGCCTTATGTCTAAATGTATCCCTTAAATTATATCTAGTTGCAAAATTAAGCTTATGAAATAGCTTTGTTTTTTCAATTAGCATATTTTTCATTTTCTTTGGTTCATAAGGCCTTAAAGCATCAGCTGCACTTCCTCTTAATTGCTTTTTAACTGATAAATAGCCAATTAATGTTAGGAATAATATAATTGCTATTATTCCTAAATATACAAACCATGGCATGTGAATTGTCCAATAAGGCATTTCAAAATAAGTACCCATTGAACCATTTGGGCTAAAAATAAATTTGGCTATAGTAAAGCCTAATAATAATCCAATAAATGAACCAGTAGTTCCTATTACAAAGGCATAGGATGTATAATGCCATAATATTTTTTTGTTTTTAAAGCCTAAAGCTTTTAATATTCCTATTTGAACCTTTTCATTGCTAGTTATACGATTCATTGTTGTAACCATTGTTAAAATAGCAATTAATAAAAATATAACTGGTAAAACAAGCCCCATAGTTTTACCCTCATCAGATTCACCACTTGCTTGATGATATGAATTTACATCATCTTTAGAAACAACTTGTAGCGTATTATTTAAGGCTTCATCAACCTTCTTTGAAAATTCTTCATTATCTAATGATGAGATAACATTAATTTGTGGATAATAAACCATATTAAATAAGCTTTTTGATAATTCCTCATAAAAGCTAGGAGTAGTAAAAGCATAGCCAACACGATTAAAATCTGGCATTAAAGCTCCATTATCTGTATTAATTAAAAATTCACCTGATAAACAAATACCTTCTATTTTTAATTCTTTAGTAATATTTCCATATTTTAAGGTAATTGTATCACCTATATTGTAATTATTATTTTTAGCATATTTTTCACTAATCCATAAGCCTTTATTATTTGTTGAATCATATTCGTTTCCCTCAATTAAAGTAAATGTTGAAACAGTGAAATTTTCACTAACTACAAGCTTTATTAAATCATTTTCTTTTGATTCATTTGTTTCTATACAAGCATATCTACTAGCTTTACTAACACCATCAATTTTTAAAATTTTATCAACATCATCTTTAGAAAATATTTGCTTATCATTATAGATACGATAATCAGCCAAATTTGTTTCTTCAAAAAATTTAGTAGTATCCTTATCAATTGAATACCATTCAGCATTAAATCCTGCAAATATTCCAATTCCCAATATAACCATTATAATCATTGAAATGAATTGGGATTTATACTTAAAAAATGTACGAATTGATTTTTTAAATAGCATAATTACCACTCCACTTCATCAATTAAAACTGGATTTGCATTTTCTTTTACACTTACAATTTCACCATTTTTTACTTTAATAGTCATATCTCCAATTTTAGCAATATTTTGATTATGCGTTACAATAATTACAGTCTTTTTATAATCCTTGGCCATTTTTAATAATAACTTTAAAACTAAAACGCCAGTTTTTGAATCTAAAGCTCCTGTTGGTTCATCACATAGTAAAATTTTAGGATTTTTAGCAAGAGCACGAGCAATAGATACTCTTTGTTGTTCACCACCTGAAAGCTCACTTGGAAATTTTTTGGCATGATCTAGTAAGCCTACTTCATTAAGCATAGCATTAGCTGATAAAGGATTTGTTGAAATCTCCTTTACTAGTGCAACATTTTCATGAATTGTTAATGTTGGAATTAAGTTATAAAATTGAAAAACAAAGCCAATCTTATTAGATCTATATGATGCCAATTCATCATCTGAATATTTTTCAATATTTTCATTATCAATAATGATC
>CAKPZU010000025.1 GCA_934215405.1 uncultured Bacilli bacterium
GTTTAGCTATTTCATATTCGTTTATGTATTCATTCAACGCAGTTCTTAAACTATATATGTTCTGAATAATATATTCTTCTTCTGTTTTATCTATATTTTTAAAGATGTTAGTATATGACGGGTCTGTTTTTATCTTATTTGACAATTTTGTTAAATTACTTTTCTCAAGAAATTTTTTATTTAATTCTTCAAATGATTTTTTTGCTTCATCCGATTCATTTATTCTGTTAAATTCATCATTTATTATTTGTTCAAGTTCTAAACATGTCGATATTTGTACTCCATTTTTTAAAATAATTTTATTGCCTCCTTCAAAAAATTTATAATTTTTTAAAGAGTCTTTTACAGAAAGTAAATTACTTATATCAAAAACTCCAGAAGTAAAAATTGCTGATTTTTTCATGATTTTAATATAATTTCTTTGGTATGTATTAATTGCATCTTGTACATTTTCTGTCATTATGAATTTCTTTATTTGATCTTTAAAAACATCATTATATTTAAAATCATAGTCTGTTATTTTTTTACAATTATCTAGTTTTCTCTTATATTTTTTCAAAGCTAGGTAAATATTTCTACATTTACTACGTTGCATAAAATATTCTTCAAGTTCACTTGATTTTTGTCCAGTTAATGAAGAATATTTTGAAAAAAAGCTTTTTAATTTACCTAATTCATTAGATACATAATTATTATACTTATCTCTTAGAAGTGGATTTACTAACGCAGCAGACACATAGGAATCTAAATTTTTTGAATTAAGTTCATTAAATACATAAAAAGAATCTTTCGTTGCAGGCATTCCATCAATTAATATTTCTCTTTTACTAATTTTATTTTCATCTAAGAAATCACGAGTCTCATTTTCATTAATTAAGTCACTTATGGTTTTGGTAAAAGAAGTTTTCATTACCCCATTGGATGCGTGAATCACAATTGGTTTATCATTTTTAAATTCTAATTCATCAGAAAACATTCCTATTCCATGACAGTTTTCTAAATTAAAAGTTATTTTCATAATAATTCTCCTTCGCTTTGTTATTCACATTTTATCTTACATTTTGTCTAATTGTCACGACACACTTAGAAACCTTTTGAAAAATGTCTTTTTTTGTCGAATTATTTAGTTTCACTTTTTTCTTTGATTTGTATTACTTTTATTTATTAAAATCTAAATATCTATTTTTTAAAGTTTCACAAAATAAAAATAAGGACAATTTTCATGTCCTAATTATTCATTTTATTTACAGTTTTATTAAAAACTTCATAGTTATTCCAGTAAAGGATTTATATGCTAAATCAAACTTAAATGGTTTAGCATATTTTCTTTCTTTAAGTACTCTTTTAACTTTCTTTGATCGCTTCTTTAAAGAAATGATATCTTGCTTTAATTTTATAAAATTCTTTTTATTAATTATATCCTTATATTTAATATTAGCATTTAAATTAGCAATAGCTTTATCAAGTCCTTTATATTTAATAGCATCATCAACAATATATTGATTAACATGATCAATGATATTGTATTTATAAAAAATATCTAATAGCTCTTCCTTCATAGTACAATTGCTATTTAATTTTTCATTTATCTTATAAACAAAATAAATAATATAAGATAAGTTCATATTTGAATAAGCACTATTTTTATTAAAATAATCTTCATTAAATAGCTTTTTACAAGTAAGCTTCATTCTATTATTTTCTTTATATTGTCCTTTTAAAATAGCTTTATCCTTCTTTATCTTATTACTTTTCATAGTTATATTAATATAGCTTCTTTTGACATAAGGCTTAGCATATTTAAAAACAGGAAAGTTATTTAAGGAATCATCCTTAATATTATAAGAAAATATAGGCTGATTATGAGCTAGTATATTTCTAAATGTAGCAATATATTCAAGTATTTTTTTAAAGTTATAAATATCATTTATATCATTATTATTTTTAAATGATAATGATACATTCGTAAGTTCTTTAATGACATTTTCTATAATTGTATTAGATAAATCTTCCTTTAAGCTTTTAATATAATTAAGTAATACTCCAAATGTCATTTCATTTATTAATATCCAATAAGGAACAATAATATCCTGCTTTATTTTTCTTTCAATTGGCTTAGAGCATGATCTATTATGTAAATCTAATATTTTCTTTAATGTTTTAATTGAAGCATTATGAGATTTAATAGATGTATTATAGCTATCAATTGAAGTAATAAAGTTATCCTTCATCCTATAGGTATCATTTAATGTCTTTATAAAAATTCTTTTTAAATTGTTTTCAATTATTAAAGTATATTTTAATAATAAGCTTCTTAATTCATGCTCAAACTCATACATTCTTAAAAAATCATTATAGGTACATGATTTATGATAAATATGATGAACATACTTTAATTTATTAATAACTGCTATTTTATTATTTTTTTCATTAATACCATATTTATCTAAAATCTTATCTATAATCTTATTTTTTAGTTCATCATTATCCTTATATTTATTAATTGAAAAAGCTTTCTTATATCTTTTAATATCAATATTTTTATCAATATTACTTATTATCTTATTAATATTTTCAACACGAACAACAAAAAGTGACTTATAAGCGTTAATTACTTGAAAGTAATCATTTTTTATAAACCTATTACTATCTCCATATGTTTTTGCTATTCCTTTTTCATTAAGATGTAAGCTTAATTGTTTACTTGTATATACTTTCATTTATTTTATACTACCTCAATTATATTTTACAATTTAAGCTTAAAATGTTAGAAAAAATAAAAGCAAAATATTAAAATTGCTATTCAAAAACTACCCAGAAAAAAATTAAAAATTCTATTAATTAAGTAATGGATGTAAAAGATTATTAAATACTACCACTTAAAATATTTTTGGTTTCGTAACATATTCAGCACTTTATTTAATTAAGTAAAGAAATTTTCATTAATTTGCTCCAGATAATTGCATTTTATAACATTATTTGGAGCAAATAATATAATAAATTAAAAAGATAAATATAATGATTTTACAAAATACAATATTCCAATTACTTAAATAAGCATCATTTAATGCACTTATTAATTTTTTTATGTTGGTAAAAACATTGTTTAAAAAACGACTTCATTGAGTCGCTTTTTCATATTTATGTTGCCTTTAATTTTTTAAACAACCGATTGGAACTACAAAAATACCATCTTGACGACGATATGCAAAGTCTCCTACTCCTGTTAAAACCATAAGAAATGAAGGAACTTTCATTTTATCAGTATCAATCTTTTCTTCCATTGATTTCAAATTTTTAGCACCATCTTCAATAGCTTTGTCACCACCAAGTTTGATTTCAATAAGACCATATTTACCATTTCTTAAGTGAATAACTGCATCACATTCTTGACCAGATTTATCTTTATAATGATAGACACAACCACCTAAAGAATCAGTAAAAACACGAAGATCCCTAATACAAAGTGTTTCAAATAAAAATCCAAAAGTATTTAAATCATTTAATAAATCATTTGGTCCAATACCTAACGCTGCTGTAGCAATTGATGGATCTATATAATAACGAGTATCTGATGAGCGAATAGCTACTTTTGATCTTAAATTAGGATTCCATGCAGGCATATCTTCTATAACAAAAATTTTACGAAGTGCATTAATATATGATGCAACCGTTTCTTCATTAATCGTTGATTCATCATTTATAGTAATATCTTTAGCAAGCATTGTATTCGTTACTTGTCCTCCCTGATTTCTTGCATATGAACGCATAAGTCTTTTTACTCTTTCAGGATTTTTTTCAACGCCATCTGCACGATTTATGTCAGAATGAACCACAGCATCATAATAGTCAATAGCTTGATCTAAAGCAATTTCATCACGCATATTTATTGCTTGTGGCCATCCTCCTCTACATACAAGAAAAGCCAAACGATCAATATTTAATGTTGAAGCACCATCTATATTAGTTTTTCCATCAAATAAATCTTTTAAGCTTACTTCTCCAGAAGAATCTCCTGATTCATATAAGCTCATAGGTCTCATTGTTAGCCAAGTAAAGCGCCCCGTACCAGAGTGAGTAATTTCATTAGTATCTACAGGAACAGAAGAACCAGTAAGTACAAATTGTCCAAGTTCGCCACGATGATCAACCTCAAAGCGAATAGCATCCCATAGTTTTGGAGCAATCTGCCATTCATCTATCAATCTTGGTGTAGCACCATTTAATAATCTTTTGGGATTTAATTCAGACATAGCTATATTTTGATTTTTATTTTCTGGATTATCCATATATAAAATACTAGCAGCAATTTGCTCTGCAGTTGTAGTTTTTCCACACCATTTTGGGCCTTCAATAACTACTGCTCCTTTACCTTCTAATTTACGCTTTAAAATATCATCAGCAATTCTTTTTTTATAATCTTTCATTTTAAACACTCCAGTTTTGCTTATTACATTTATATTTTAGTCCAAAATCATGAAACACGCAATACTTTTCCGACGATTGGCTAAATATTTTTCCGACGATTGGTGAATTTTTGTTCCGACACTTGGCATAAAATAGACTTGATAATTGGCAATATGCAATTAAATTATTAATTTAAAATACTATTTATTATTTAAAAAGTAATGTTTACTACAATAGTTAATATTTATGAATTAATTGCAAATATGAATTGGGGAACCAGTGGTTCCCCAATTCATATTATAAGGAACATTACTTCTTGTTAAGGAGAGAGTGTAAAATAATATAGCTTACATCACTTTAAAGCATTTAAATATATCATAGTTTACATTTTTAATATTTTCGTATGATTCTTATTTTATTATTTCTTTTAAAGTATATTGATTTTTACTATGTGCTCCTTTATGCTTTTTTACATATAAATCAATTAATGATACAATATTTCATTACTCATATTAATAAAATAATCAAAAACAAATTTTGTCTGTTTATTATATTTTTTATTGACTTCTTTATAAAAAACACTTGGCTTTTTTATGCTTTTATTTTTCAGATATTCATTATATAAATTTTCATTGAATATAAATAGCATTTCAAATTCTGGTAATGTACATATATCATATTTATTTCTTATTTTTTCTTTTAGTATTGATGATGGTATTTTTAATTTATCTTGTAGCTTATCACCAACTCTATAAATATCAACAGTATCATTATTTGGAAGGATTTGTATAAAGTTTAAAATTTCTCCACTTATTTGTCTACTATGATATATACGTTCCATTAATAGCTCTTCTTTTGAAAATTTTAGTAATTTCTTTTCAATCAGAACATTAACAAAAGCAAGCTCAGTTGGTCCTTCAGTCATTATTAGTATGTAATTCATTTTCAAGTTTTCTCCTTACATCTAATAATTGCTTATAATTTAAAGAAGTATTAAAAACATTATTATCAAATTGTTTACTTTTTAACAATTCAGTTCTAACATCATAATCCAAATAAAGATTTTTAATGTTTATTAAACCATTTTCTTTATGGGTAATAAATATACTATCTCTTCTTTGTAAATAATCTAATATTTCAACATAATGAGTACTAAAAAATATTTTGGCACCTTTTTTATTTATTGCTTCATCATTAAATAAAAACAAAATATTGCTAACTAAATTTTTTTGAAAGCAATTTTCAATTTCATCAACAATTAATGCTTTTCCTTTTTTTATAGCATTAATACATCTTATATATAACTCCACTCCTCTAAAAGTACCAGCAGACAAAATAGCGATTAAGTCTTTATTAGTCATAATCACTTCATCTTCATTAACTATTTTAAATCTAATATGATCACTATTATCATAAATAATATATTCAATACTTTCATCAAGTAGCTTTACAATTGCAGCAATTAACTCTTTACTACAAGTATTTAAACTAGTAAAAAATGAATCTCTTAAAATTGTTTCATTAAAAGAAGAAATATTATTATTACTAAAATCATCAACAAACACTTCACTATTAGTAATTTTAATTATTGCTGAAGTATCAATAAGTGAAGAATTAAATACGCTAGATACATCTTCAGCAGTTTTTATTAATAAATCTATATTTTTTATACCATGAGCTTTATTATAAATAAGCTTTCTTAAAGATTCATTAGTGATTAGCGCATATTTATTAGCTAATGATGATATGTCATCTACATTTTTATTAAATGTAACATTATAATCATATAAACAGCCATTTAAATAAAAGACAATATTTAAATCTATTTTATCTTTTTTGAATTCACGAGGTATGTATTCGAATCTTCCAGTTTGTAAAAACAATAATACTTTTAAAATTAAAGATAATACAGTTGACTTTCCAGAAGAATTTCCACCAACAAAAGCATAGCTTCTAAATACATATAATCCTTTATCGATTTCTTGTATTTCCTTACTTTTATCCATTTGATAAACACGGGCTTTAGCAGTTAAATCAATTTCGAAATTATCTTCAAGTAGTTTAAAGCCACTTACTTTTATTTTTAATAAATTAAGCATATACATTCCTCCTCTATACAATAATATTTTATATAAATATTATCGCTTTGACAATTATTCAAACATTTTTTTTGTTTGAACATTTTTATATAGTATATGCTTAATTATTAATAATATTCTTTTTTATTGTTTTTCTTTTAAATCTATTTTATCATTATTATTTATTAATTCATCCATTGTTATATAGCAAGAAATACAATCATCAATAGTTGCTTCAACCTTTTTAGTGACCATCTTTATACTAAACAATTTAGCTACTAATCTTATTAGCTCATTTTTATTAATAGCACCATTATTTAATAAAACCTCTTTAATAGCTATGAATATTTCTTCTTTTGCAATATCATCTATACTTCTTACATATTCCTTATTATTACGATAATATGATAATTCATGCTCTTGATTGACATTCCAATAAAATGTTTTAGTAAGTGATAAATTTTTATTCTTTTTAGCATTAATAAATAGCATAACATTACTTATATAATTAATAGGTGATGAAGTTATTTCCTTATATCTATTTTTTAATAATTCTTCAGATATTGGAGCTTCTACACCTAAAATATCTAAAATGATTTTACATTTTAAATCAAAATCAATATTTTTTCTATTTATTTTTTTATCATAAACTATATAAGGCTTTGATAAATCTATAGCTTCAATATTATTACTTTCATATTCAATGCTTATCTTATCATTGCTTATTTCTTTTTTATTATATAAATCATTATTTAGCTTAATATCCTCAAATCTTTCACAGATTTCATCAACAACCTTATTAGGATTATCTAAATAATCAAAGGAATATACTCTTATTAAATTCCAATTCAAAAACTTTAAGACAGTTGGTTGAATAATATTTCTATCCTTAGATGTTAATGTATTTTCATATGAATAGCTATCACATAAAACACCAAGTAAATATTCATTTTCATTATTTGGATTAATTATTCCAATATCAACCTTAAATGATGAATTTCCAACATCAATAACACATTTATAGCCTCTTTCAGTTAGTTTATAAGCAAGATTTTTTTCAAAGCCAACCTTATTAGTAGCTATATTACTATTATTAGCTAATAAGGCTTCATTTCCATATTTAGCATATTTTAAAAAGCTATATAATTCTTTAGCCCCTATTGAATTAGTTTTCATATTAGCTAAGCGTTCAACCTCAAAGGAAGCAAAGACTAGCATTTCATAACGAGCTCTACTAATAGCAACATTTAAACGCTTTTCACCACCCATATTATTTAAAGGTCCAAAGCGATAATACATATTATTATTGCTATCAGGTCCATAGCAAATTGAAAATAAAATAACATCTCTTTCATCACCTTGAATGTTTTCTAAATTTTTAACAATAATAGGCTCTTTACTTGCTAAATTAATTCTTTCAAGATCCTTATGATATGTAAAGAAATCACTTAGCATATCTTCAATTAATTCTTGTTGAACCGATGAAAAAGTAACAATACCAATACTAAATTTATTTAGCTTACTATCCCTTAATCTTCTTTCAACCTCTTTAATTATAGCTTTAGCTTCTATTTCATTAGTAGCACTTTTACCACCATAAATACCATTAGTATTAATAAATTTTACCTTTGATACCATATCGTTAGTTGAAGGAAAGGTAATTAGCTTATTATTATAAAATTTAGCATTAGAAAATCTTATTAATGATTCATGTTTACTTCTATAATGCCAAGTCAAAGATAATTGTGGCATATTTATAGCATCTAGATCATCTAAGATACTATCAAGATCATCAAGTGAGCTATCAATTTCATCATCATCCTTACTTTTAAAGAATGATGAAGGTGGCATTTGCTTACTATCTCCTACTACTATTAAGCTTTTACCTTTACAAATAGCACTTATGGCTTTAGAGGTAGGAATTTGTGAGGCCTCATCAAAAATAACAATATCAAATTTATTACTTACTGATAAATATTGCGCAGCTGAAATTGGTGACATTAAAAATACTGGGAATATTTTAGGTAAAATATCAGCTATTTCTGTAAATAGCTTTCTAATTCCTTTACCCTTACATTTATTTTTAATAGCTTTATTTAAGATTCCTTGTTCACTTGAATGTGGAGAATTATCATTAATTAAAGGCATATTTGCTGAAACACGTGCAGCTGTTTCTTTAATTGTTAATTCTTTAAATTTATCTAATGTTTTCTTATAAAAATCAATATGGAATTTTAAATCAAAGGAATTAAATGAAGCTTTTTTATCTTTAGTTAATTCTTTATACATAATAGCTTCATAAATTGATTTTTTATAAACATTTTCTAAATCGACATTTTTATCAATAAGTATTAAAAATTCATCTAAATTATTTTTGACGCATTCATTGTAAGCATTAAGTAATGAACACCATAAAGGTAAATCATCTATATTTTTAATCATTTTATCTATTTTAGCTAATAGCTTATCATAGGTAATTTTATTTTTTACTAAATAGCTAAAATCAAAGCTACAATCAATTTCTAGCTTATATTCATCCTCAGCTATTTTATTATAAGAATCAACTAATTCCTTACTATTTAATAAAGAATATGTTTTAATCTTATTAATTAATAATTTAATAATGTCTAAAGAAATAGCTTTATCATTTATTAATTGTTTTGTTAATAAATAACGTTTATTAAATAAAGCAAAATCAAATTCCTTTAAATTAGTTAAATCAGTAAAGATAAACTTAAAGCTATTCATTTTCTTAATTAATTCCTTTTCCTTATTATTAATTAAAGCTAAGGTATTACAAGTATCTATTAAATCACTTTCCTTAAAATCATGAATGTTTTTATAAAATAGCTTAAATTCATTAAACAATTTCTTTTTAGCATAAATACGCTTTAAAAAGAACATATTATTTAAATTATTATAGGTATTAATAGCATAGCTATAATCATACTTAAAAATACTATCAATAAAGGTTGTCTTTATTTTTAAAACTAATTCATTATAAGAAATACCAATATTAATAATTTCATTAATATCATTATCAATATTATCTATATTAACATCAAATAAAGTACTTAATGATTCTTTTATTTCCTTTTCATTGCTTAACACATTTAATAAAGCTTTAACAACCTTATATGACATATCAAAGGAAAACAAGTTAGCTTTATTAAAATCATTAAAGCTATTAATAAACTCATTTAAATCATTTTTATAATTAGTTGCTAATTCTAATAAATTAGTTTTATCAACACTAGGAATATAATTACTTTTTCTATAAAGTAAAAATGGATTATTAATATAACCATCATTAAATTTTAATTCATTAGCTAATCTATTTAAGGAATTACAAGCCTTAGTAAAGCTAATATCGTTTAAACTTACTAAATAATCATTGCTTACTTTAATTGTTTTAATTTTTTCATCAATATTTAAATAATTAACAAAAGCATCATAAAAAGAAAGAAAATAATCATTTTTACTATGTAAGCTAGTAATTATCTTATCAAGCTCACGACGTTCAAAATCAAGCTGACCTTGAAGAGATAAAAATTCATTAATGTCATATTTTATTGAACCAAGCTCAACCCTTTGTTCAAATTGGCTCATAAGAGATGTCTTATCTTGCTTTATTGAATGAGCAATTAAAGCAAACTTATCTAAGCATAAATCAGCAAGTCTTTTTCTTACAACATCTAAGGCTGCTTGCTTTTCAGCTACAAATAAAACAGTTTTATTATGATACATAGCATTTACTATAATATTAGTAATAGTTTGGGATTTACCAGTTCCTGGTGGGCCTTGTAAAATAAAACTTGTCCCACTAATACTAGCTTTAATAGCTTTAATTTGGCTTGAATCAGCAAGTAAAGGAATAGCTAAATCATTATCACTTACATCATCATTTATCTTTTCATTTAATAAATAATGATTTTCAATTAATGATTTAACAATTTTATTTTTAACAAATTCTTCTTTGTTATCTTTAACATCAAAATACATAACAGCTGATGAAAAGTTAAAAATACCAATTGCAGCAGCTTTTATAATGCTTATTTTTTTAATATCCTTTAATTTAGCTAAAATAGCATTAAAGATATAGTCAATAGTTATATTATCATCATCAAAAAATGGCGTTTTTAATAAATCATCAAAATTAATTTTATATTCTAAATGGAAATATTCAAAAATAGAAATATTTAAAAAAGCTGGTTCTTCACGACCAATAATAGCATAATTCCCTTTGCTTTGCTTTATTAAATCAATAGGGAGCATTATTAATGGTGCATAAAAATAAGAAGATGACTTACTTTCATAATATTTTAAAAAACCTATAGCTAAATATAAAATATTAGATCCAGCTTCTTCAAAGGCTTTTTTTCGTTCCTTTTCAAAATATCTTAAGGATGTTGCTTGGTTTTGATTCTTAATAAAGACCCTTAAGTGATTTTTATTAAAATAGCTTTTTAATTCACTATCACTTTCTACTTCTATAAAATCATCATCCTTTATAGTATTTTCACTAAGTAATTGATAGCTTTTATTTTTATTATTAAAGGCTTGATATAAAGCATCTAAGTCAAAATAATCAATTTGTAAATTCTTTCCATTAGCCCTATAATTGATTAATTGATTTCTTTTACTTAAATCAAGTAGCTTCTTTTCCCAAATTTCAAATTTATTTAATGATGTTGTATCAAGTGTTTCTTTTTTATTATTAATAATATTTCTATTTTTAAGTAGTAATTGATAATCAACGCTTATTTTATTATAAGAATATTTAATAGGTAATGGTAAATAATTATCATTTGCTAAGCTATAAACATCTATATCATCTATAATACTTAATTCATTTTCAATAATTTTAGCTTTAGTATGATTTAAAGCTAAGCTTGTACTATCAATAATTAATGTATTATCATTACTTATGACCTTTATATAGGCTTTATTATTAGCAAGTAAAATATGGAAATTAATATTTAAGGCTTTTAAAAAGCTAGCAAATAAAATAGCTAAATCTAAATATGTACCTTCTTTTTTATTTAATGTCATAAAAGGTAATGAAATAATATTGTTAAAATTAATTAATGAAATATTTTCATTTTTAATTATTGATTCAATTACCTTAATATCATTTTTATATAATAAATCCTTATTTTTCTTAATTAATTCATTTACCTTAAAATCATATTCACTAACATATAAAGCTATAATATCCTTACTTATATCATTAATTAAGTAATTATATGGATAAAATGTTACAACATTACTATATTTTGCTATGATATTATTTTCACTTACTAAGCTAATTACTATATTAGCTTCTTTTATATTAGCTATACTTATTAAATCATCAAGATGGGCTTTTAAATTTATTTTATCAATTAAAAGTGGTTGATGAGGATTTAATAAATATATATCAATTTCTTCTTCCTCTATAAATCCTAAATCAATTTTTATATGTAATCTGGCATTTTTTATTAAATTATTTGTATTATTAGTAATAATAATTTCATCTATTATATTAAAATCAATTAAAGCTAATGGAAAAGAATAAATAAAGCTTCCATTCACCTCAATTTTTATATCATTTTCATTAAAAAAGTTTTCGCTCACTAAAACCACCTCAATTCATTTTTAATTTTAGCATGTTTATGATTTATCATAAATATGAAAATTATTTTTTTAGAAGTTAATTATAAACTGAAGATAAGTTTTAAATCAATTATCTTAATAGTACAAATTAACTCATAAGGTAAATTTTTTAGTTGACATCCAACTAATTTATTGTTATAATTAATTTACCTTAAAGGTTAATAAAAGAGGTGTATTATTATTGAACATCACATACAAAAATAAAAAAATGCATAAAATATGTACTGATGCATCTATAGCGGCCAAAACTTATGGGAGTGAAATGGCATTAAAAATTGCCATGCGAGTAGACCAAATACAAGCTACTGATTCTATTGAAGTATTAGTTCAAAATAAAATTGGACGATGCCACCAACTTAGAGGAAATAGAAAAAATGAGTATGCAATGGATTTAGTTCACCCATATAGACTTGTTTTTAAAATAGATGAATTTAATAATATACAAATTGCTTTTATTATGGAAATAATTGATTATCATTAATAATTAAAGGAGGTAACTATTTATGATTAAAAGTAACAAAACAATAGCATTACCACCAGGAGCTACAATTAAAGAACAATTAGATGAAAGAAGTATAAGTCAAAAAGAATTTGCTATGCGCATGGAAATGTCTGAAAAGCATATTAGCAAATTAATTAATGGTGAAGTATTATTAACAACAGAAATGGCATTAAAACTAGAAATGGTATTAGGCATACCTGCAAAATTTTGGCTTAATTTAGAAGCAATATATAGAGAAAAGCTTGTAAGAATTGAACTAGAAAACAATATGGAAAGCGATTACGAATATGCCACAAAATTTCCATACAAAAAAATGGCTGCATTGAACTGGATACCAAAAACAACATCAAAGAATGAACAAGTAGCAAATTTAAGAAAGTTTTTTGAGGTTAGTAGATTAGGGCTATTATTTGAAAATGATAAAATTAATATTTTTTGTAGGAAAATGCTTAAAAGTGAAAAGTCAGATTATTATTTAATGGCTTGGGCTCAAAAAGCCAAACTTGAAGCCAGGAATATAGAAACTGCAAAAATTAATATTGATGGAATAAAAGAATCACTAAATAAATTTAGAAAAATGACATTAAATCCACCACAATATTTTTGCAAGGAATTAAAAGACGAATTAGCTAAAAATGGTGTTGCTTTAGTATTATTACCTCATATTGAAGGCTCTTTTTTACATGGTGCAACATTTTATGATAAGAATAAAATTGTTTTAGGTTTAACTGCCAGAGGGAAGGATGCCGATAAATTCTGGTTTAGCTTTTTTCACGAAATAGGTCACATTATTCTTGGACATTTAAATCAAAATTATTATGTACAAATGGAAGATGAAGCAAATTTGTTTTCAAGGAACACATTAATACCTGTTGATGAATACAATAAGTTTACAAATAAGAATGAATTCAGTGAAAGAAGCATTATTGAATTTTCAAATAAAATTAATATTGATTTTGGTATAGTTGTTGGACGTTTACAAAAAGATAATTATATCCCATATACAAAATATAATAATCTTAAAACCAAGTATATAATTGAATAGTATATTTATAATATTTAGGGTTTATACATTGAGCAAAATATGTATAAGCCTTTTTAATTTGAACGCTTATTAAAGGAAAACCGTATTTTTTAGAAGCTAAAATAATTGGAAAAGCGTAATTTTTTATACCATAATTTATTGGAAAAGCGTAATTTTTGTAGTATAATATTATTGGAAAAGCAAAGGAGTTTAATATTATGTATAGAAAAATTGAAACTGAAATTGAAGAATACTTAACACATGACTCTGATAGAATTTTATGCATAGATGGTGCTAGACAAGTTGGTAAAACCTATATTATTAGAAAACTTGCCAAAAAATACTATAAAAATTATATAGAGATTAATATGGCTGATGATAAAGCTGGCGATAAGCTATTTTTAAATGTTAATACAGTTGATAAATTTTATCTTGAAGTTAGCTCTATAGCTGGCGATAAAATGAAAGATAAAGAAAATACAATCATTTTTCTTGATGAAATACAAGAATATCCTCATTTATTTACATTATTAAAAAAGCTAAAGCAAGAAGATAAATATAAATATATATGTAGTGGTTCAGAACTTGGCATTGCTTTACAAAATACAACTTTAATTCCTATTGGATCAATTACTGAAAAAAGAATGTATCCAATGGATTTTTATGAATTCTTATTAGCTAACTCTGTTGGTGAGGCTTTCATTAACCATATGAAAGAGTCATTTATCAACAAGAAAGAATTAGACGAATCTTTACATAATAAAATCCTTCAATTATTTAAAATGTATATTTTGATTGGAGGAATGCCTGCAGCTGTTAAAAAATATATCGAAAGTAAAAATATAGTAAAGGTTCGTGAAATACATGATGACACAATTAGATATTACAAGGATGATGCTTCAAAATATGATAAAGAAAATAAACTTAAAATCAAAAGAATATATGAATTAGTACCTTCTAACATAGAAAACAAAGTAAAAAGAATTCAATTTAAAATGATTGAAAACATTGATGATGTTAGATATACAAGATATTCTGATGAATTTGATTATTTACTTTCATCTGGTATTGTTTTAGGAGTAAAAGCAATAAGTGAGCCTAAATTTCCTCTTTTACAATCAAGTAGCAAAAATTTAATTAAGCTTTATATGAATGATGTTGGTTTACTTACAAATATTCTATATAAAAATAATATTAATTCCGTTTTAAATGATACAAGTGGCATTAATTTAGGAGCTGTATATGAAACAGTAGTTGCACAAGAATTAAAAAGTCATGGCCATGAATTATTTTATTATGATAGGAAAAAAATTGGTGAGGTTGATTATTTAATTGATGATTATGATAATCTATCAATAACTCCTATTGAAATAAAATCTGGAAAAGATTTTACAAACTTTAAAGCCTTGCCAAAGCTTGTAAATAATGAAAATTATCATATTAAAAACGCTTATATTTTTAGTAACTTTAAAGATGTTAAAGTTATTGATAATATTACTTATATGCCAATTTATTATATTATGTTTTTATAGCCACTAGCATTTTTTCATATTCATAAAGAAAGTATGTGAAATAATTTCACAAATTATTATTTTAAATTGTGAAATTTTATTATTAATTGTGGAGGGTGAATAAAGATGAATTTAAAAGAAATTCGTTTACAAAAAAGTTTGACTCAAGAAGAAACTGCAAAAATTTTAGGAGTAACTAGGAGAACCTACATAAATTACGAAAGTGGAAAAATTAATGAAGATTCATTAAAATATAAGTTTATTGTTGATACGTTAAAAAAAGCAAATCAAATTGATGAAGAACATGGTATCCTAACAGTTGAGCAAATTAAAACTATTTGCAATGATATTTTTAAAGATTACCAAATAGAATATTGCTATTTATTTGGCTCATATGCTAAAAACAAAGCAACAGAAAAAAGTGATATAGACTTACTTATAAAAATACCTATAGATGGAATGAAATATTTTGAACTTTTAGAATTATTACGTGAAAAATTAAGTAAAAGAATTGATTTACTTACATCTACACAATTAAATAATAATGATTCACTTATTGATGAAATATTAAAATATGGTATAAGAATTTATTAGTGCTATGGTTTCATAAAAGTAACTATAGCACTTTTTTGTGCGTACTTTTTCTTTTTACGCTTTAAAAATATAATATAATCGTAATCCAAAAAGGATAAAAAAGGAGAATTAATAATATGAAAATTTTAGTAGTCGGAAGTAATGGTAGAGTTGGAAGCTTAGTTGTTAAAGAAGCAATAAATAAAGGCTTAAATGTAGTAGGCCTTGCAAAAAATGAAAACAAATCATTAGCAAGTAATTTTATTTTAAAGGATGCTTTAAATTTAACAAGTGATGATGTAAAAGATTTTGATGTAGTAGTTGATGCTGGTGGAGGTTGGGATGAAAAAACAATTCCAAATATTAGCAATGTTATGATTCATTTAGCTAATATTCTTACAAATTTAAAAACAAGATTAATTGTAGTTGGTGGAGCTGGAAGCTTATATGTTGATGAAAATAAAACAATAACTGTTGATATGCAAGAGTCATTTCCAGATTCTTGGAAACCTTTATCTAATGCTCATGGAATTGGTTTAAAATATTTAAAAGAAACAAATAATCTAAATTGGACATATATTTCACCAGCTTGTAATTTTATAAGTGATGGTATTAAAACTAATGAATATAAGCTAGGACATGATAATGTTATATTAAATAGTAATGGTGAAAGTAGTATTTCATATGCTGATTATGCTATTGCCTTAGTTGATGAAATTATTAACAATAAATATAACAAGCAAAGAATTTGTGTTGTATCTAAGTAATTAACATTGATAGTATCACATGGTATACTATAGTAAATAATGAAACTATGGAGGAATTATATGATAGACTATAATAATTTACCAGCATGTCCTGTACAAACCTGTTTAAACTTTATTTCAGATAAATGGAAAATTTTAATAATAAGAGATTTACTAACAGGTACAAAAAGATTTAATGAATTAAAAAAATCATTGGCTCCAGTTACTCAAAAAATGCTAACTCAACAGCTACGTGAAATGGAAAATGATGGAATAATTAATAGAAAGGTTTATCCTGTTGTTCCTCCACGTGTTGAATATTCTTTAACAAAGCTTGGTTATTCCTTAAAGCCTGTAATTGAAGCAATGAAAAAATGGGGAGAAGATTTAAAAGCAAATGGATGATTTAAAATGGTGTATTAATTATTTAAAGGAATATAATAAAATAAATTCAATTATTTCTAAAACTGATTTTAATACCTTTAGAGGCTTAATGAATATAACACTTCCTCTTTCTTTAAGTGATGAATATTATTTAAGACAAGACAAGGTAATAAAAGAAGAATTAAGTAAAAGAAAAATAATTGATGTAAATGAACTTATTTATAAAAATAATATAGCTTTGTATAAAGGTGATATAACATCCTTAAAAGCAGATGCTATTGTTAATGCTTGTAATGAAAAATTACTAGGATGCTTTTATCCACTTCATAATTGTATTGATAATATGATTCATTCATATTCTGGCTTACAAGTAAGAAATGATTTATATAAAATTATGAAAGAACAAAATAAGGATGAAGAAAATGGAAAATGCAAGGTTACAAAAGGCTATAATTTATTTTCTAAATATATTTTTCATACAGTTGGTCCTAAAGTAATAGAAAATGTTACTAAACAAGATGAAATTGATTTAAAAAATTGTTATTTATCTTGCTTAACAAAAGCTAATAAAATGAATTTAAATAGTATTGTTTTTCCTTGTATTTCAACAGGCATTTATAATTTTGATCAAAGTACTGCTTGCGATATAGCTCTTAAAACAGTAAGTACATTTTTAAAGGAAAACAATAGTAAAATAAAAGTCATTTTTAACGTTTTTAAGGATACTGATTATTACTTATACAAAGAGAAAATAGGTGATTTAAATGATTATTAATACAGGCCAAAGAACAGATATTCCAGCATTTTATGCTAAATGGTTTATTAATAGAATTAATGAAGGCTATGTAATGGTTAGAAATCCTTATTACCCATCATTAGTTACTAAATTTTCTTTAAGTTTAGATGTTGTTGATATTATTGGTTTTTGCACAAAAAATCCAGCGCCTATGTTTCCTTATCTTGATCAATTAAGTAAATATAAGCAATTTTGGTATATAACGATAACTTTATATGGTAAAGATATTGAAGAAAATGTTATTCATATTAATAAAGCAATTGATGATTTCATATATCTATCAAAAAAGGTTGGAAAAAATGCTATTGCTTGGCGTTATACTCCAATAATTATAAATGATACTTATAGTGTAAGTAGGCATATCAAAGCCTTTGAATATATAGCATCACGTTTAGCCTCTTATACATCTTTAGCTGTTTTTGGATTTGTTGATTTATATGATAAGTTAAAGAAAAATCATCCAGAAATTAAAGACACAAGTGATGAAAATAAAATATACATTGCTAAAGAATTTTTAAAAATAGCTAATAAATATAATTTAGAATTAAGATTATGCTCAAAAGAAAAATACTTAAAGGAATATGGTATTGATGTTGATGGTTGCATGCGTTTAAGTGATTATGAAAAAGCTGGAAACTTTAAACTAAATCCAATTAAAAAAATGCAAGCAAGAAAAGGTTATTGTAGCTGCTTTTTATCAAATGATATAGGAGTTTATAATTCTTGTTTACATTTTTGTACATATTGCTACGCTAATACTAATAAAAAGCAAGTAATAGAAAATTATAAAAAGCATGATGATAATTCACCATTTTTAATTGGTACTTTTAATGAAAATGATAAGATAAGTGAAGCTAAACAGGAATCTTGGATTGTAAAAGAAGGTGGTTTATTTGACGAATATTAAAGAATTGATTAATGAAGCTGAAGCTATAGTTATTGGTGCTGGAGCTGGCTTAAGTAATGCTGCAGGCTTTGAATATGGAGGCACTACCTTTATGAATAACTTTAAATATTTGCATGATTTATATGGCTATAATGATATGTATACGGCTGGCTTTCATAATTTTAAAAGTGAAGAAGAAAAATGGGCCTATTGGGCAAAAATGATTTTTTTAAATAGATATAATGATGATGGCAAAGAATTATATAAAAAACTATATTCACTAGTTAAGGATAAAAACTATTTTGTAATTACAACTAATGTTGATCATCAATTTCAAAAAGCAGGATTTGCTAAAAATAGATTATTTTATATGCAAGGTGATTATGGATTATTTCAATGCTCTATTCCTTGTAATAATAAAACATATGATAATAAAGAAATTATTTATAAAATGATAAATAATATTAAGGACAATAAAATTCCTACATCATTAATTCCACGTTGTCCAAATTGTGGCGCTTTAATGACAACAAATTTAAGATGTGATGATAAGTTTGTTGAAGATGAAGGCTGGTATAAATCTAAAAATAATTATGAAAGCTTTATTAAAGAAAACAAGAATAAAAAAATACTATATTTAGAGCTTGGAGTTGGCTATTCAACACCTATATGTATAAAATATCCTTTTATGAAGCTAACTAGCCAAAATAAAAATGCCAAATATGTAGTTATTGATAAAGGTTATAACTTTATTCCTAAAGAAATTGAAGAACAAAGCATATTTATTAATGAAAATATCAAT
>CAKPZU010000026.1 GCA_934215405.1 uncultured Bacilli bacterium
ATATGAAATAGATGAATTATCAATTTTAAAAAATAAAAATGGAGAAACTAAATTTGATTCTATTTCTTCATGGTTCACCTTCCAAAGAAAATTTGTTCAAGAAGATATTAATAATGATAAATATGATATAGAATTTCCAGTTAAAATATCAAAGCTATTAAATTGTAAGCTAGGCTTTGATCATAACTTTGCTAAAGGAATAGCAAGACAAAATAATGATGGAATAAAGGTATATGGAAAAATAAATGAAACAAATGAAGATTTTTATTTTGAATATAATCAAAAGCTAAATTCTACAATTCATGTGACATATGATGTAAAGGGCTGTAAAGATTCTGGAGTTGAGGTCCATGATGAAAATAATTCCTATTTGCTTTATCCGCTTGATAAAACACCAGTAATTAAAATAAGATTTGCAGTAGAAGAAGCTCATATTAAATATCAAAAAAATTTAAAGAAGTGAAAATTAAATCTCACTTCTTTTTAAATATTTATTTCAATAAATAATATAGCATAGCCAACAATTAAGCTTATTGTAAATAATAATGAAACAATTAATAAATTGTTCTTTATATTTTCTTTCTTTTTAAATAAATATATTAATCCTAACCCAGCATTACAAATTAATCCTGAAATAGTTGCTCCAAATGTTAAAGCCTTTGAAACAAAAAGTTCAGCTATTATAATTGATGAGGCACATGTAGGAATTAAACCTACAATACTTGAAAGAAGAGGAGTTAAATAAATATTATTATTAATAAATGCTTTAATATTATCTTCTTTTATATAATAAATTAATAAAGCAAAGGCTATATTAACAATTAAAACATAAAGAGAAATCTTAAGTGAGTGAATAAGTGGATGAACTAAATGCTCTTTAATTTTACTTTGTGAGTGGTTATGATGATGAAAGCAACAAGAATCATTACTTTCAATTTCTTCATTATTAGTATTAATAACTAATTTTGGTTTTTTAAAGATAAAATCAATAAGATAACCAAAAACACTTGCTACAAAAAATTTAGTTAAAAGTAAAGGAATACACATAATCATACTATTAGGTGAAGAAAGTAAAATTGGTAAGGCTTCATCACTACAAGATATAAAAATAGCAATTAAAGTTCCCATGGATATATAATTCTTTAAATATAAATCACTAGCAACTATACTAAAGCCGCATTGAGGAATTAAGCCGATTCCAGCTCCAATTATCGGCGAATACTTTGCGGATTTTTTAAATTTGCTAGTTAATTTAGTTTCAATAAATGAAATTAAAACATATAAAATAAAAATAACTAAAAAGGTGATTATTGTATCATTAAAAGCATCAAATATAGCCTCTTTCATATTACCACCTACTTTTTATTACAAGCCTGGCAAACACCATGAATAAATGATTGCGAATAATTAATCATAAAATGAATTGAATTTAAAGATGAGGTAATAGAATCATCTAAATGATAAATTTTACCACATACATCACATTTTAAATGCAAATGCTTATCACAGCCAATTTTAAAATCACTTAGTTCGTATTCATAAATATTTTTATCACTATTATAAATTTTTAGTAATTTTCCTTCATTTACTAAATTATCAATTTCACGATATAGTGTTGCTTTTGATATATTATCCTTTAATATTAAAAACAAGTCCTTAATGGAAATTGTCTTTTTGTTTTTATTAAAATAATCAATAATTATTTGTCTTTGCTTTGTATTATATTTCATGATATACCTCTTGAATTTGAGAACCGTTCTCAAATTCGTTAATATTATAAATATATTTAATAACATTGTCAACTTAATTGATGATTTTAAGCTAAAAAAGTGATAAAATAAGAATATTAAAGTAAGAAAAAGGTGATTTAATGGATTTTTTAAAATGCCCTGTTTGTAATAAACAATTAATTAAATATGAAACTTCATATAAATGCATTAATAATCATAGCTTTGATATATCATCAAAAGGATATGCTAATATGCTTTTAGCTAATCAAAAGCATTCAAATAATCCAGGAGATAACAAAGAAATGATATTATCACGTGTTAGGTTTTTAGAGTTAAATTATTATCATATTCTAAGAAAAACTATTTTAGATATAATTTTAAAATATGATAAGAATGAAACAATTAGTTTTTGTGATTTAGCTTGTGGGGAAGGCTACTATACTAACTATATACATAAAGAATTAGCAAATATAAAAAATGTAAATTCTGTTGGAGTTGATATATCAAAATATGCTATTATTGAAGCTTGTAAAAAAAGAAATAGTATGCATTTAGAAAACATTGATTATTTTATAGGTAATTTAAATTATTTACCTTTTTTAGATAAATCATTTTCCTTTATGCTAAACTGCTTTGCTTTAATTGATGTAAAGGAATTTCATAGAGTATTAAAAGACAAAGGCTATTTTATAAGAGTATTACCTGACGTTGATCATCTTTTAGGCTTAAAAGAGGTTTTATATGAAAATGTCATTTTAAATGAAATGAAAGAAAAAGAACTTGCTGGCTTTAAATTAGTAGATGAAATTCATATAAAGGATGACATAATATTAAAAAATAATAGTGAAATCTATGATTTATTTACTATGACTCCATATTATTACAAATCATCTAAAAAAAGCATTGAAAAGCTTATGAAATTAGATAAGCTAAATACTAGAATATCATTTGTTTTATTAGTTTACCAAAAGGATGAAAAAAGCTTATGATAATGCGACTTGATAAAATGCTTGCACATTTAGGATATGGAAGCCGTAAGGATGTAAAGCAATTAATTAGAAAAAAAGAAGTTTTAGTAAATGGCAATGTAATAACAAATGATGATTATAAAGTTGATAGTGAAAATGACGAGGTTGTTGTTTTTAATGAGGTTGTTAATTATAGTGAACTTGTTTATATTATGTTAAATAAGCCTGAAAACGTAGTATCAGCAACATATGATGCTAAATTGAAAACTGTTATTGATTTATTAGATGTAGAATACCAAAATAGGAAATTATTTCCTGTTGGTAGGCTTGATATAGATACAGTTGGCCTTTTATTAATAACAAATGATGGAAAGCTATGCCATGAGCTATTAGCCCCCAAAAAGCATGTTGATAAAATTTATTATGTTAAATTTGAAGGAATATTTAAAGATACATATTATGATTTGTTTAATAGTGGCATAATATTAGAGGATGGTTATAAAACGTTGCCAAGTAGTATCAAATTAGAAAGTGATAATGAAGCTTATATTACCATTCATGAAGGTAAGTTCCATCAAGTAAAAAGAATGTTTGAGGCTTTAAATATGAAGGTTATTTATCTAAAAAGAATTCAATTTAAAAATTTAAAATTAGATGAAAATTTAAAAGAAGGAGAATATAGGCTATTAACTAATAAGGAAATAGCTGACTTGAAAAATGATTGACGAAAAGATAAGCCAAAGTGAAGTTGATGCAATTTTAAAAGTAATAGAAAGAATTAAAAGAAAATGTGTTTTTTCATATTTAGGTATGGGCGCTGGAATATTTGTTTGCATTCTTTCAATTTTATATTTAGCTAAAAATCCAACAATTATTGCAGGATCATTATCCCTTTTAGCAATTGGAGCTTTTGTTTTCATTATAAATAAAATAAGCTTAAAGGACTATAAAAAAAGAATTGAAGAGCTAAATATTGATTTAAAAAAAACACAGGAGCGATTATTTAATCAAAAGGATTATTAGAGGTAATATGTATTTAAAATTATTTGACACAAAAAAATATTGCAAGGAAGAAGAAATAATAGGAGAAATTCCTCCATTTAAAAGAATTTCTAAGGATATAATGAAAATAGTTTGGGCCAGCATGCTTGAATCATTTTTAGTAGCCTTAGTAACATTATTTGATGGAATTCAGGTAGCTGATATTGGAAATGTTGCTAATGCTGCAGTTACAATATGTAAGCAGCCATATTTTGTTTTAGTATGCTTATCACAATCCTTAAATGTTGTATTAAGTGCAATTATTGCAAGAAGAAAAGGACAAAAGGATGTTGATGGAGCTAATAAAATAGTTCATTTAGGATTAGTTCTTTCTTTTTGCTTTTCAATTTTCTTATCTATTTTGTTTATTGCTCTTGCTAAGCCATTATGCTTATTAATGCAAGCAAAAGAGGATACCTTGCCTTTAGCAATTTCCTATTTAACAATATTAAGTGCAGGCTTTGTTTTTAATTCATTATCTATGGCTATCAATGCCTGTCAAAAGGGCATTGGTAATACTAAAATATCAATGATATCAAATGTTGTAGCAAATTTAATAAATATATTTTTAAATTATTGCTTAATATCTGGTAAGCTAGGCTTCCCAAGCCTTGGAATTAAAGGGGCAGCGCTTGCTACAATAATTGGGCAATTTGTTGGCTTTTTAATATCTTTAATAGCCTTAATGCTACAAAAGGATTATATAAAATTTAGATTTTCACGTTTATTTAAATGGGATAAAAGCAATGTTAAACAAATTTTTAAATTGCTTCCTTCAATAACAATTGAACAAATTCTTATGCGAATAGGCTTTATTGTCTTTGCAATTATTGTTAATGGCCTTGGAACGGTAGATACTTATGTTCAAGGAGTTTGCAATGATATTAATTCCTTATTATTTACATTAGCTGATGGCTTTTCAATTGGTACAGCGGCTGTAGTTGGCCATCGCTTAGGTGAAAAAAGAATAGATCTAGCAATTGTTTATGCTAAGGTTGCAATGATTCTTTCAGTTAGCTGTGGAATTATTATGTGTGTTATAATGGTTACATTAAGAAAGCAATTAGTAATGCTTTATAAGCCAGATAGTACTTATAAATTAAATACTGCTTGTAATGCTTTATTAATTGCAGCTGCAGCTTGTGTTTTTCAAAACATTCAATGGGTTAATACGGGAATATTAAGATCTGCTGGTGATAGTAAATTTACAGCAACAACTTCCTTATTTTCAGTTACAATAATTAGGCCATTGATTTCCTATTTATTAATTTATGTGCTATTTAGCCATACAGATGATGCTAATAATGTCATTCAAGGACTTGGAATATATGGAGCATGGGTTGCTCAATTTATTGATCAGTTAATGCGAATGACTCTTAATCTTTTAAGATTCAAATCCAGGAAATGGACTAAAATAAGCGTTTAAAAAAAGCAGCGGATAGCTGCTTTTATGCTTTATTATTTTGCATTTCATTGAAATACTCTTTTGGAGTAACCTTAAAGCATTTTTTAAATGTTCTATAAAACGTTCTCATTGAGACAAAGCCTGAATTAAATGCTGCATCAGAGACAGACATATGATCCTCAAGAACATAATTAATGCTATGACGGCATCTAACTAAATTGATATAATCATTCAAGTTACAATTGAAGCATTTATTAAATAAATGAGAAAAATAATATTTTGAATAGCCAAAGTTTTTGGCAATTGTATCTAAAGAAATCTGCTTTTTATAATTCTCTTCAATGTACATTAAAATGCTTTTAACTAAATTATAATTTGTTTTGTTTTTTTCATCGACTAAATTATTATCGATAATATTTCCAAGCAATATTTGAATTTCACCATCTAATATTAATTCATTAGAGTTCATAGCATTTGCAACATTCTTCATGCAATCAAAGATTTTCTTTGCTTTAGCTTTATCAGTAATAAAATGCTCTTTAAGGGCTTTGTTATTCAATATCATTGTATATTTCTTTAAAAAATGTACAGGAATAGTCATTGAATGACTAATAGCACCTTCCTCATGTGTAAATTTATGATTATCAAAGCAATCAACAATTACTAAATCGCCACTATCAAGGATTCTTTCTTCATTATTAATTACAACATCAACTTTTCCTTTTTCTATATATAAAAGTTCAACTTGATGGTGGAAATGCAAAAAGGCATCATTTTTACCAATTGAATGATAAATGGATGTTGAGTAATCACGTACAACTTCATATAATATTTCTGCCATGCTTTTCATCTCCTTATATTTAATTATAGAAATCATTTTAAAAAAATCAAGAGGTTTGTGGCATATTTTTAGATTTTTTTAAAAAACATAGCGTTTTAAGTGCCTAATTTAGTTATCAAGTATAAAATCAGTGCTTAATGCATCACTTGGCATACGTAAATCTCCACGTGGAGATAAAGATATTTCGCTAACCTTTGGACCATCTGGAATTGTTGAACGTTTGAATTGTTGCGTAAAGAAACGCTTAACAAATAGATTTAACCATTTTTTAATTTCATCTTCATTAAACATTTCTTTAAAGGCATTAATTGCATAATAATATATTTTATTTACTGAAAAATTATATTTTAATAAATAATATAGGAAAAAGTCATGTAAATCATAAGGACCAATAGTATCTTCTGTTCTTTGATTTATATTATCATTTTGATTAATTTTTAATTCTGGTGATATTGGAGTACTTAAAACGTCATCTAAAACATCTTTAACTTTTTTATTATTGCTTGCATATTCCTTTACAAGGTACTTAACTAATGTTTTACTAACTGATGAATTAAGTGAATAATTAGCCATATGATCACCATTAAATGTACACCATCCAAGAGCTAACTCTGATAAATCACCTGTTCCAATTACTATTCCATTTATTTTATTAGCATAGTCAAATAAGATTTGCGTTCTTTCTCTTGCTTGAGCGTTTTCAAAAGTAACATCATCAGTTGTTAAATCATGTGCAATATCCCTTAAATGTATTTTTACAGCCTCATTAATCCTTATTTCCTTTAATGATGTGTTAAATAAATTTGAAAGCTTTAAAGCATTGTTATATGTTCTAGTAGATGTACCAAAGCATGGCATAGTTAAACAATGAATTCCTTTTGTATCAAGCTTTAAGTATTTAAATGTTTCATAGCATACTATTAAGGCTAAAGTTGAATCAAGGCCACCTGATAGGCCTAAGACAACATTTTGGCAATTTATATGCTTTAAGCGTTTAGCAAGGCCCA
The DNA here is from genome assembly GCA_934215405.1 of uncultured Bacilli bacterium. Classification (GTDB taxonomy): domain Bacteria; phylum Bacillota_I; class Bacilli_A; order RFN20; family CAG-631; genus CAKPXW01. The sequence continues at coordinate 6,993 of CAKPZU010000026.1, forward strand.
TTACCTGTAAGGTAATTATTCCTTCAACATATTCTTTTTTTTCATCCTCAAGTGGTAAAAAAGGATATGGATTAATATTTCTAATTAGCTTTCTTTGATTAATTTCTTTTTCAAAGTAAATTGTTTTATAAGTCGATGAATTAATATTTCTAAATGAAGAATTTTTACAACGAGTAGAAGTAATAATATCTAAATCAATATCATAGGTAATCAATTCATTTTCAAAGGTTTTTGATTCCTTTACTATAGTACCATTTTCAGCAATAATGTTATGAGAGGAATAAACTAAATCTTGTGTTGATTCTCCATTTCCTGATGAGGCATAAACATATGCACATGATAAACGCGATGAGGTTGATTGCACTAGCATCCTTCTTATTTTATCCTTACCATATAGCTCATTTGAAGCAGAAAGATTTACAATGATATTAGCCCCAGCTAAAGCGTGATTTGTAGAAGGAGTTTTGGCTGCCCATAAATCCTCACATATCTCACATCCAACTTTTAAATTTCTTAAATATAAATTTGAAAATAAAAGCTTTGTTCCAAATGGGTATAATTCACCATTAATTTCAATTTCATTATTTTCTTCATGCCATTCATTAAATTGGCGTGCTTCATAAAATTCATTATAATTTGGTAAATTGCTTTTTGGAACAACACCTAATATTTTTCCATTACTAATAGCAATTGCACAATTATATAGCTTATATTGATATAATAATGGTGCACCGATAAATATAAGGGTTGAATTATTTTTAGTATGTAAAACAAGCCTTTGTAACGAATTTAATGTTTTTTCTAATAAGGAATGTTGATAAAATAAATCACCACATGTATAGCCAGTTAGACATAATTCAGGGAAAACTAAAATATCAATATCATCATTTTTAATTGAATCGATAATTTTTATTATTTCATTAGTATTTATTGATGGAGCAGCGACCTTAATTTCGTTTGTTGCACATGCAACCCTTACCATATTAAAGCAGTTGCTTTGCTTTGTTAGGCTAGTTTGCTTACTTTTGTTTAAATTATTGTATGCTTCACTAGACATAACTACTAAATCATCATAGCCGTTTTTAGTAATAAAAATTGGCTCATTGCTTTCATGGCATTGCTTTGATATTTCATTTGTATTTCTTAAATCAGTTATTGGTTTTGTTTGACTTTGCTTTTTCATATTTATCGCCTCATATTTATTATAGCATAATTATGTACAAAGTTAACAATAAAGATTTTAATTGATCTGAAAAAAAACATTGCAATTTAGCATTATTATTTATATAATAAAGTATAAGCAATGAAAAGAAGGAGTAAAAGTATTATTACTTATAGAAAGTCCTAATTGATGGAAATGGATAGTTACGTACTTTGAAGGTTATCTTGGAGCGATATTTTAAATTAAGAGCATAGATATTCTATGAACTAAGGTGGTACCGCGTATTATTACGTCCTTAGAAAATAAAAGGTATTTTTTTGTTTATGGAGGTATTTATGAAACAATTAGCACAAAAATTTAACCCAATTGAAATCGAACATGGAAAGTATGAAACATGGATAAAAGATGGCTATTTCACAGCTGGTGATAAAAGTAAATCTCCTTATTCTATAGTACTTCCACCACCAAATGTAACTGGTAAATTACATATTGGTCATGCTTTAAACACTACCCTTCAGGATGTTATGTCACGCTTTAAAAGGCTTGAAGGATATGATGTATTATTTGTGCCTGGAATGGACCATGCAGGCATTGCAACACAAGCAGTAGTTGAAAAGAAACTTCGTGGGATGGGTATTGACAAGTACCAAATTGGAAGAGAAAAATTTTTAGAATATGCGTGGGAGTGGAAAAAGGAATATGCTTCTACCATCCGTAGCCAATGGGCAAAAATGGGCTTATCCTTAGATTATACCCGTGAATGCTTTACATTAGATGAAAAAAGAAATGAAGCAGTTCGTACTGTTTTTTGTACTTTGTATGAAAAGGGCTTAATCTATCGTAAAGAAAAAATTATTAACTGGGATCCAGTTTTAAAAACAGCTTTATCAAATATTGAGGTTATTTATAAGGATGATCCAGGCAAAATGTATTATTTTAAGTACTATGTTGAAAATGAAGATAAATACATTGTTGTTGGAACAACACGACCTGAAACAATGTTTGGTGATGTGGCAGTTGTTTGTAATCCAAAGGATACAAGATATAAATGGCTAAAGGGTAAAAAACTTATTAATCCCGCAAATGGTGATTTATTACAGGTAATTTTTGATCCATATGTTGATATTGAATTTGGAACAGGAGCAATGAAATGTACTCCTGCTCATGATCCTAATGATTATAATTTAGGTGTAAAATACAATCTTGATATGATTGTATGTATGAATGATGATGCGACTATGAATGAGGTTGCTAAAAAATACCAAGGCCTTGATAGATATGAATGCCGTAAGCAATTAGTGGAAGAAATTAAAGAAAAAGGCTTACTTGATCATATTGATGATATTACTCATCAGGTTGGGCATTCAGAAAGAAGCAATGCTGTAATTGAACCACGCCTTTCAAAGCAATGGTTTGTTTCAATGAAGGGGCTATCTAAAGCAGCATTAGATATGCAAGCAAATGAAGCTACTAAGGTTAATTTCTATCCGCCACGCTTTGAAAAGAATTTCGTAAACTGGATGGAAGGAATTGAGGATTGGTGTATATCACGTCAATTATGGTGGGGACATAGAATTCCTGCTTATTATAAAAAAGATACTGGAGAGGTTTTAGTTTCCTATAATCCACCAAAGGATATGGAAAACTATATACAGGATGAAGATGTTTTAGATACATGGTTTTCTTCTGCATTATGGCCATTTACAACACTTGGATGGCCAGATGACACTGATGATTTAAAACGCTACTACCCTAATAACTTAATGGTAACAGCCTTTGATATTATTTTGTTTTGGGTATCAAGAATGATGTTCCAAGGCGTTGAATTTACTGGAAAAATGCCATTTAAGGATGTATTAATTCATGGATTAATTAGAGATGAGCAAGGACGTAAAATGTCAAAATCTTTAGGTAATGGTATTGATCCAATGGACATTATTAATCAATATGGTGCTGATGCCTTAAGATTCTTTTTAGCTACATCTTCTGCTCCAGGCCTTGATTTTAGATATCAAACTGCCAAAATTGAAGCAAGCTGGAATTTCTTTAATAAGATTTGGAACGCTTCAAGATTTGTTTTAATGAATCTTCCTCATGATTTTGAAGTTAAAGAAATCAATGAAGAAAAGCTAACTCTTGCTGATAAATGGATTCTTGGAAAGCTATCATTTGCCATTAATAAAATTACTGAAAATTTAGATAAATATGAATTTGCAAATGTTGGAACATATTTAACTAATCTAGTTTGGAATGATTTTTGTTCTTGGTATATTGAAATGAGTAAATTATCATTAATGGATGAAAATATTGCTGATAATACAAGACAGGTATTAGTATATGTTTTAAAGCAAATTATTATTTTATTAAATCCATTTGCACCATTTATTACTGATGAGATTTATCAAGCTATTCCTAATACATTAAAATCAATTAATTATGAAAAATGGCCAGTTAGTGATAATAAGTATTTAAATGATGAAGTAATTAGCGAAATGGATTCAATCATTGAAGTAATTACTGCTGTAAGAAATATTAGGAATACTGAAGGTATTGCAAATAGCATTAAATTAAATCTATCTGTATATGATAAGAGTAGTGATGGTCGTTTAATTAAGGCCTTTACTGAAAATATAAATTACTTGACAAAATTTACAAATGCTGATACCTTTAATGTAAGTAAGCAAAAGAATTTTACTGATAATGGACGTGTTGTTGCAATTTCAAATGGTGAGTTATTTATTTCACTTGAAAATGCTATTGATATTGACAAGGAGCTTGAAAAGCTAAATAAGGAATTAGCTAAAATTGAAGCTGGTGTTAGCCGTGGAGAGGCTATGTTTAATAATCCATCATTTGTTTCAAAAGCACCACAATTTAAAATTGATGCTGAAAGAAAAATACTTGATGATTATTTATCAAAGAAAGCTACTGTTGTTAAAAGAATCCAAGAGCTTACTGAAAGAAAAAAGTAATGGAGGGCAAATATGAAATTTGACATAGTTAGTATAGTCTACATAGTTATTGTATTGATTTTTATGTGTGTTGGAATCAAAAAAGGATTCTTTAAAACACTTATTGCCTTAGTAAAAAACATTTTATCCTTTGTTTTTGCTGCATTTTTATCAGATCCTATTGCTAATCTATTGATTAATTCATCATTAGGAAATTCGTTAAATTCTAAATTACTTGAATTTTTTAATTCAAAGGGTTCTCTTTATACAACTACTGTAACTGAAGAATCATTACATGAATTAATCACAAATGGCTTAAATAGTATTCATTTACCAGAAAGCGTTCATCCAACAGTTTTTAACGCAATTAATAAAATGGTTGATATTAGTGGCAAGGAATATACAGTTGGTGAAGTATTAGCTCAATGTGTTTCTTATTTTGTTTTCTTAGTTGTCGCATTTTTGATTTTGTTTATTATAATTAGAATCATTACAGGAATTTTAAACAAATTATTTGAATCATTAGAGCAAGTACCTGTTATTGATTCGGTAAACAAGCTACTTGGTGCAGTAATTAACGCTGCAATTGGTATTTTGTTTGTATGTTTAATTTCATATGGATTAACATTTGTTATTCCTCTTGATAATTCAGTTTCAACATGGTTAATTGAAACAATGAAATTAAATGAAAACGATGTATTTACAATTTCAAAATTCTTTTATCAGAACAACTTTTTAACAAAGATAATAACTTGGATTCAAAATTTATTTTTAAAATAAATAAGTAGTAAAATTAGGCACTTAAATATGGTGCCTTTCTTTTTACCCTCTACATTTTATAATAAAAAAAATATGTTGATTATTTATAGCAATTTTGTTAAAATATATTAGAGTTTTTTAAAAAGGGGAGTTGAAAAATGAAAAAAATAAATAGTAAACTATTTACATTATTAGTTTCATCATTATTGGTAGTGACATTTACACTTAAAAATAACATAAAAGTTGTAAATGCAAGTACTGAAAATGGTGTTAATAGTGTGAAGGAAGCCGTTGAAGCTTTAATTGATTCTAAAAACTATACTATTGAAGTTACAAGCAAGGCAGGGCCACTAACTATTGTCAACAATATGTATTATACAGAAAATGGCTTTTATGACGATTATCTTGGGGATGAGTATGGATATTGCAAAGTTGACGAAGGCGTTTTCTCTTTTGATTTGTATCAACGTAAATTTACTGCATCAAACTTATTAAAAGATGAAAATGGTAATTTAATTACAAGCTTATGGGATAGTCCAACTCAATTAATGTATAGCTTTAAATCTTTAAGAAAGGATGAGTTTAAAACTGCAACAGGTAAGGAATTTAATGCTTCTGCTAAACGTGTTAAATTGCCTTTAATGAATATGTTTAAAATTAATCAAGCATATTATCCAGCAGTCGAGGATGTTGCTTTTAAGCTAAATGGTAATACACTAAATGACTTAAGCTTTACTTTGACTGTCAAAGGTGGTCAATCTTATTCTTGTAAAATTAAGGATTATAACAATACCAAGATTGAGGTTTTAGATAGCTACTTAGCTACAAATAAAAGCTATAATCAAACTCCAGATGCCTTAAAGAAGGTAATAGAATTATTTAGCAATTATAATTTTACTAGAATTATATATATGGATGATAACACAGACTTTAATACAATAGCTGGTTATGAATTCTACAATGAAAAATATTTCTATACTGAATTTTCACGTGATGCTATTATGGCTGGCATGGGCTACAATATTGGTATGATTGGTCTTGATAAGGAATATGCGGCAAGAACTGTTAATGGAAAAACATATGGTCCATATAGCTTTAATGGCAGTTATTATTGCTATATAACTCATAAGAGTAATGATGACTTTGTAGATGAAAATGGTCAGTTTAAGCCAAAGTTTAATGAAGATAATGATATTTTCGAAATTAAGACTTCATTTCCAATTAATAAGGATTCATTTATTCCAAATGTTTATAACTATCCAACATTCCTTGAAATGTTTAAAAATTCGCAATACTTAAAAGTTTCAGGCGATGAAAATACTTTCTATACTGGAAAGAACTCTTGCGTATTAGATTTTGCTAAAAATTTTCAAATAACAGATTCATTAGCAGAAGCTGGCTTTACTCCGACAGGGGTATTTGTAGAATATTTAGAAAATGGTTCTAAGGATTATGCAGGAACACTTGGTAAAGAAACTGTAATTTTCAAGATTGAAATTGATTATTATGGTGCTACAAGTACAATAGATTATGTTTATACAGATTTTAATAATACAAATATTTCTTATATTACTGATAAGACTGTTGATTCAGTTATAAATGGTATCATCCAATCAGTAATTGATAAGGATCAAAATAAAGAGGAAGGTGAATAGTATGAATAAGAAAATGCTTTTAATATTATCAAGTTTTATTTTAGCATTGGCTTCTTGTAATCAAAATAATGTTTCTTCTAATGATAATGAGCATAGTAATACTACTTCAAGCTTTGAAGAAGCGTCAAATAGTGAAAGCTCATCTATAAAAGAAGAAACATCAAGTAGTGATGATACATCAAGTAGTGAAGTTTCATCTTCGACAACAGTTGATGATGATAATAAATATTATAATCTACCAGATTGGGGAGAAGTTCAAGTTAAATGTGGTATTGGTGGCGATTTAATTGATTTAGCAGTACGTAAAAAACTTGTCACAAATTGTGAATATAGTTTTTCATTTACATTATCAGACTTACCAAATGAAGAAGGCAAAGAAGTAGTTGAATCTAGCAACAATGAAGTATTAACTATTGAAAAGGTTGGAGCTTCTTATAAGATACATCCTATTCACAAGGGAAAAGCATTTATAAGAATTACTGATTCAACAGGATTTGTAAGATATTGTGTAATGGCTGAGGTTGCAGATCCAATTCCAGTTAGTGAAATGGAAGAATATTTAGTATATGAAGCCGATTATTGGAAATCATATGCTGGCTATGGTGATACATTTGTTATGACATTTTATGAAAATGGTAAAATGTCATTAACAGGTAATTTATCAAATGAACCATTTGTTTTAAATGATATGACTTATGAATATACAGGAAAATCTACAGATGGGAAAGAATATTATTATAAATTTACTGATACTAATTCGCAGCAATATAGTTTTAAAGGCTTTAATTTATCAGCAAATGGAGATTTTATTTATTTATTATCTAATAATGGATTAGATGGAATTCTAATTCCATCAGATAGAAATTTATTCGGGGAGGAATAATAATGAAAAATAAAAAATTATTAAGCTTATTATTACTATCAACTATGCTAGTAGTTGGTGCATGTAACAATAATTCATCATCTAATAGTGCTGATTCTTCTAATAATTTTAGTGATACAAGTGATAAAACAAGCAACTCATCTACTAATGGTGAAAATTCAAGTAGTAGTTCTACATCTTCTTCAAATATTGAAGAAAGTAGTTCACAAGCACCTATTGAAAGTGTTATTAGGGTTGTGGCTGATACTACTAAGATAACTTATGAGTGTGTTGAAAAAGCTTTTACAAATGATGTTGTTGAAATTAAAGTTACAGCTAAAGATGGCTATATGATTACATCAGTAACATGTAATGGTTCACAATGTAATGGCTCAAATGGTGTTTATAAATTTGTTATGCCAAATACTTCTGCATTAATTGAAATCAATGCCGTTTTAGTTGAAACAGGAGATTATTACATTTCTGATGCTAGTGGTAATGCTATTGCTAATTTAGAATCTGGTGAAAACGGAGTATTTGTTGCCAAAAATGTTTCATTTGATTCGAAGACTGAAGTTGCTTATAATATTAAAGGCCAAGTTTTAACAGTTAGTGAAATCAATATTCCTAAGACATTTGCAAATTTAGACATTAAATCATCTGGTCGTGGTGGCTTTAGTGTTGCTGGAAATGCTACATATGATTTTTATTATGATCCTGCAAATGTTACATATCCTTGTTATGTAATTAGAACAAAAGTTAATACTTTACCTACATCGTCTTCTGATGTGTATAGCTTATTTGATGGCTCTGTTAGATCGGAAAGTACTGTTCATCCTATTAATTTAAATCACGTTGAATTTAAATCAACAACTGATAATGAAGATTACACTTGGGATTTATATTCTAATAATTCTTCATTTGCTACTGTTAAAAACTTATTTGGCAAAGAAGTAGCTTATGTATACAAAGCTCAAAAGAGTAATGTATATGAGGTAATTGACAATTATACAGAAGCAATTTTTGGTACTTATTCTAACTATGTTGAAAGAGGCGACACTACTCCTTTTTCTGGTAAATATGATATTGTTGATACAATTGATTATGGACATAGAAATTATCAAAAAACACAAGAATATGTTGATGTAGATGCTAATTCATATTCTCATGCTGTTGAATCATTATATTTTGATACATATTCTGCATATAATAATGGCTATGTTAATAATATGATGGATGATGTTGATGTAATTGATGGTAGCTTTGATCCTTCAACAATGCTTCCTTCTACTACAAATCAAAAGGTTAAATCTGAATATGTTGGAACAGATGGTGACTTTAAGGTAACAGTTAATTATTATGTAATGTGGAAAAATTCATCTTATTATTCTGAAAGCAGTGCCTATATTACATATGAATTTGATGTAACATTTGATAAGGCTGGAGCTATTAAAGAAGGAAGTTATACTGAATATCATTTCACTGATGCTTACTTTGATTTTTCATCACAAACATTTAAAACAAATCCTGGTGCTGTAAATCCAACTCGTGCTTTATCATTCAAATATGGTTATGGAAATCCGCTTTCTGGCCAACCTAATTTTGACACAACCCCTTACTTTATTAGTGCACTTAATGATGTTAAATATGTTGGTAAGGAAGGTAAAGAAGCAACAGTTTCTGTAAGTGAAGAGCTTAAGAATGCTGAAGGTAAGGAAGGCGACTTTAATCATTATGGATTATCGTTTACTTATTTACCTGAAACTGCTTTAGATTCATGGCAATATGGAATTTCTGCATCATTAAATAAAGATGCCATTTATAGAAAAAGAGCTGATACACCATATGAATTTGTTGCAATTGGCTTTGGTACTTCAACATTAACAATTGATAACCATACAGCTAATGCTTCTTCTGTTAAAGCAACATATGATTTAACTGTTGAAAATGTTCCATTTATTATTAGTGCTTATATGAATACTGCAACATGTGATTCTGCTTATAGACATGAAACAATTTATGCTAATAATGGAGAAGTTTATGCTGGAAAATCATATACTGTTCAAATGAATGCGTCAACAAAAACTCATAATACTTTAACAAATCATATGGGATTAGAATTTAGTGTAAAGAGTGGTACATTTGTAAACACTAATGGCACTACAACAAATGCTACAAATCCTAATGATTATATTAAGTTAATTTATGATGATGAAACAGGTCTATTAACGTTTGACTTAAAGAAAACTGTAATCCCAAGTGATGTTAAGCATTTAACATTAACTATTTCAATTGATTCTAAGTTCACATCTGAAGAAATTTGGAGAAACAGCGAAATTATTTTATATGTAAAACCTGGTGAAGAGGCAATTGAAAGTTTAACTGGCTCATGGTCAGCAGTAGATAGTAAATTTGCTGATGAGATTACATTTTCTGATACAGCATCACAAACTTATAAAGGTTATAAAACTGGCGTAATTAAGTACTATAGTGATGCAACTAAATTTGATACTTATGAATTTAGCTATTTATATGATTCTGAAAATGGAACACTTATTATGAAGCTTGATTCAATTAATAATAAAGCTATTACAGTTTCAGAATATGAATTTAAAGCTAAATTATTTGAAGATAACCAAATTGGTATTTATCTTGTTCAAAGTGTATGGGGTGGCGGCGATGATTCAACCGTAACTGAAATTATGGGTTATTCAGTAACTGATGATGAAGGTTGGGACACAACATATTATTACGATTCTTATAAAAAGAATTAATCTTATAATCAACAAAGTGATACTCTATAAAAAGTATCACTTTTGTTCATTTGTGTGCATATGTTGAATAAAAATAAAACAATATTATTATAAATTTAAATTTCATTCAATCGTTATACTGTTTTAAATTAAGAGAAAAAAAAGCATTAATTACTTTAAAACTATATTATTTTATATGCATAATTAAACATAATCATAAAAAAAAGGCATTTGCCTTTTTTTAATATTTCTTTGTAATTGTAATATTAGCAGATTCGTTATTTAAATCATTAATTATAAAATCATATTTTAATAAAGTGTTGTTATAATAATATGCTTCGTTTAACTTTTCACCACTTGTAAATAAAGTATTATCATTTGCTTTAGCACTATTAGATAAATAAGTTGAGCCAAATGATGTTGTTATTTGTGATATTAATTTATACATAGTTGTTGAATTATTATATTTAAAGCGTCCATTTTTATTTGCATCAGCTTTTACATGTAGCATTCTAATTCCATTAACATTAAACAACTTATCAATATCATTTGCTTTAGTATTGTAATAATATTCTAGAATAAAATATTCTTGATTTAATCCATTTTCTTCATTAAAATCATTGGCTAGAATTATATATTCTCCAGATGAAATTAATGGCTTTAAATTAATAGTTACGCTACTATTTGTCGTGATTAGATAAGGTGAATTTGCCCAATTTAGAAGTGATTTTGTAAATGAATTATGATCACCTTTAGTATCATGATCCATTAAATCTGCCCAACCTAAACCACCTTCACTTGTACCTAGCGATGTGTTATAATCATAATAATCATCAATTCCAAACATATGAGTAATTTCATGGATTATTGTATGTGTATCACATATAGCATTGTCAAATGTAAAGAAATCACGAGTGGCAAATATATTACTTTTAATTTTTAGATCATTAAATGTTATTGTTTCATCATTAAAATATGAAGTATATGCCCACCATAAATCAGTAGTTCTATTAACATCCATTTTAGCATCATTTATCATAATTACACCATCAATATAACCATCATTATTAGCATCATATTTAGAAAAATCAATACTATCCTTAAAATGGTTTAATGCTTCAATTAAAATTGTGTTTGATGTATCAATATAATTATTATTTAATGTTTCATAATATGATGTAGTTTTATTAGTGTTATAAACATCTAAAATATCAAATGTCATATCTAATTTTCCATAGCTTGATTCATCAAAAAAGTTTTTAACGCTTAGCCATTCTAAATTTTCATTTGTTTTAGAATTAAATGCATTCTCTAAATAATCTTTACTAATTGGTGTTTTGATATTAGAAAAGTGAACTGGAATTACTAATATATTTGCTTTATTTAAAGATGGAGTTAATCCTTGCTTTCCATTGATTTTATTTAAGTCACAATTTGTATTTAATAATTTATACCCTAAAGATATTTCTTCGCTTGAGGAACTTTCTTCAATAATTGATGAGTCACTACTGCTTGATTGTAAAATACCACTAGATTCACTAGTGGTATTATTACAACCAGTAATAGATATTATCAAAAATAATATAATATTACTTTTTTTCATATTAGTTAATTCCTTCAGGAAGAGTAAATGAAGTATTGTTAATATCTGTCAATGTATACTCCTTAATGACAGAAACAGCAGATGAAGATGTTTTGATATAGGCACTTGTAACAATTTTATCAATTGTAAATGTATGATCTTCATTTTCCTTTAAATAAATTCTTAAACCAGCATAGTTATCAGCATATTGGAATAAGCTTGCACATAATGTAGCTTCAGTTTCAGCATTCTTTGCAGTAATATATCCTTTAGCTTCATCATAAATTAGATCTTCAGGGTCAATATTTAATAATCTGATTCTATCAAAATAAAGGTTTTGAAGATAAGCATCATAATTTTCCATACCATAACCATAAATTGTATAATTTGTCTGAGTACCATCGTCTAAGTAATATGTTGGAGAAATTGATGTTTCCTTATCTATTAAATAGTCAACATTCTTTAATCCACTAGTGCTTTCATATGTGTATTCGTAGTTTCCTTTTACGGCCTTTAAAGTATTAATAATATAATTGTTTTCGTATATCTTTCCATTTTGAACTAATGTCCATTTAATAGAAGATGTGTAATTCATATCCTTTGTTGTAGCAAATAATTTTGTAAATACATC
>CAKPZU010000027.1 GCA_934215405.1 uncultured Bacilli bacterium
TGTTTGTAATGTGTGACATTCCTGAATACGCTCAAACAAATAACAATAGCAAAATCAGGCCAAACATGGAGAATTACTATGAAATTTGCTATAATATAGCTTCTTATTTAAAAAACAATGGTATTAAAAATGTGACTTATGAAACCTGGAATGAGCCTGATTTAGGTACGACATTTTGGGGTGGAAGCATGAGTGATATTATTGATACTTCAATTACTCAAACAAAAGCCATAAAAGATGCTGATCCGTATGCTACTATTTCATCTCTTGGCTTATGCTGGCCACTTGAATTTATTAACAAAAAGAAAACTGAAGAAGATGGCACAATGACAAGTTGGAAAAGATTTTGGAGTAAAAGCTTAAATGAAAATGCAATGCCAGATGCTTTATCTTGGCACTATTATGGTCAAGTGGGTGGAAAAATGGAAGATAATGATGATATAACTACTGATTTTTCATATTGGCTATATAACATTAGAGAAGCATTTAACTCTACACAAAATGGTTCAAATAAAGAAATTGATTATCCTTTAGATTTAAGTAAGGTACAACAATTAGTAACTGAATATCACGCTGCTAGCTCATTAGATTCACTTTCTGATACAACAAGTAACATTTCAAAAATGTATGACTCTATTCACTATGCTTTAGATGCAACTGATATTACCAAGGTTTATTGGGCTTGCTATTTATCTGAATACTTTGGTGTTATAGATAAATATAGCTATTTAAAAAATCCTGGCTTTAATGTTTTATATTCTTATGCTCGTTTACCTTTAAATGTAGTAAAGGTAGATAATTCTGATAATGATATTGGAATATTTAGTGGTGTTGATAAATCTCGTGCTGGTTTAATTATTTATAATAAAGCTAATGAAAATAAAGATGTTTTAGTTAACTTGAATGATATTTTATTTAAAGCAAATGATATTACAGTTTATCAAATAGATAGTACTAATTTAGCTTATGCTACTGATATCGATTATCCATATATTAAATACAAAAAAGAAAATATTACTAATAAGGATTTAAAGAACATAAGATTAAATCTTAATGGTAATATGGCTTATTATATTGAGGTTAATGATAATACTAATCAAAGTGAAATAGAAAAAGAAAGAAGTATTGGCACTATTTTAAAAAAGGAATATTACTATAAGGATAGGGGAAGCAAATATCCATATTCGGATTTACATAATAATAGCTTAACAGCAACATTAAGCATGGCAAATAATTTAACTGGAGAAAGTGCAATTTCCACAATTATTGATGTTGATGAAAATGTTAATAAACTATCTTTAATCTATGAAGGGTTTGGTAATTTTATTAAAACAAATACAAGCTCACTTGGAGTAAAAATTGATTATTTAACAAACGATGGCTATAAAAATTCTACTTATTATACAGTTGCTAATAATAATTATAATTTTGCTTTACCATTTGGAAATAGAAGCGTTGCTGAAAAAACAGTTAATATGGGTGATGATGTAAATGGAAGCTATATTATAAAGCTAAAGGAAAATGCACCAAGCGATTGGAATGGTATTATTACAATGACTTATATAATTAAAGATGTTGGAATTGGTTCTACTTTAAATATAACAATGGATAAGGAGTAAGTTTATGAAAAATAAAATTAAAGCAATAATTCTTGTATTAATAAGTGTTTTAAATGCTTTTATAATGATTTTTAATACTAATACCTTAAAGGCAGAGGGTGAAAACGTGACTAGTCCAATAATTTGGTATGATTTTAATGATGAAGCTAATTATGGTAAGGATAAAGTAGGTAATGAGAATCTAATTATTTATGGGGATGCTAATAATATTGTTAAGGGTGATAAAGGTATTTCCTTTAAAAACAATACAATGTATGCTAAATCAATTTCAGATAAAAATGATTTTTCTGATTATTTAAGTAGCTTTACTATTTCATTATTCTTTAAGCCAACAAGCGATGCTTCAACAAGTAGAATATTATGCACAGGAAATTATCAAAAGCTAGATGGCTTTGTATTATTTTTAATCAAAAATGAAAATGGTTTATATTTAGTCCCAGATATTAATACAACATCAGGAATTAATGGTGTAAGTGATGGACATTTTAAATATTGGTTTTTAATCGAAAATGTTTACGAGTGGCAACACTTTGCAGTTTCAGTGAATTCTAAAACTAATAAAATTATTTATTATTTAAATGGAAATGAAGTGGCAAATTTTAATAATGAGGTATTAATGAAAAACACTGATCAAGCATTCTCATTATTTGGAATTACACATACTAATGGTGGTGGACATACTGATTTTTATAATGGCTTTTTAGATGATGTTAGAATATATGATTTTGCCATGAATTCTACACAATTATCTAAAATTAAGCAAGGTACTTTAACTGATTTAAATATAAATGAGGAAACAATTAGTAAAATAGAAATTGAAGATGCCAATGACATTGTTTTAAATTCTATTTTAAAGGATGAATTTGTATATAGGCAATTACCAAAAAAAGCCATAATATACAGTAGTAATAATAATAAAAAAGAAGCTGATATTTTATGGTCAAGCTATAAAAATGAGATAAATAAAGGAAAAGCTTATGGCTATATTTTAAATTCACCATTTATAAATGATAAGGGATTATTAGTAAGCGTTGAATATAAAATATCTAATGATGCAGAACTTCCTTTAATTATGTCTCCTGTTTTTACTAATAATATGGTTTTACAAAGAGGGACTTGTCGTGTCTTTGGAATGGCTGGAAATACTTCTGTAACTGTTGAACTTGTAGGACAAGATAAAAAAACAGTAGATGTTAAAAATACAACCTTTGAAATAGAACTTAACTTAAAGGAATCAATTGTTCCTACACAATTAATAATTACAACTTTAAATGATGAAAAAATAGTTTATGATAATGTTTTAGTTGGTGAGGTATGGTATTGCTCGGGTCAATCAAATATGGATTTTAATGTCTTCCAAACATCAGGTGATACATTAAATAAATTAAAAGAGGCAAATTATGAAAATATTCGTTTCATGAAAAGAAGCATGTATTCATCATTTGAACCAATTGATATCTATACTGATAAATGGCTTGATGCGAAAAATTTTAATGATGTACTTTATATGTCAGCTTTTGCTTCATCATTTGCTCTTAATTTAAAAGAAAACTTAAAGAATCAAGAAGGTAAAGATGTTCCTGTTGGAATTATAAGCGCTGCAATTGGTGGAAGTGGTATTGAGCAATGGCTATCAAAAGAAACTATAAAAGAAGTTGGAAGTAGAATAAATAATAATGAAGGTAAATATGATACTGAATATTATTATGGAATGAATTATTCAGTTAGAAACACTTCAATAAGAGGAATTTTATGGTATCAAGGTGAGGATAATGCCTTTTATCCTTCAATGTACAAAAAGCAATTAAAAGGGTATGTAAAAGATATGAAGGCCATCTTTAATAATGATGATTTAGCCTTTATTATCGCTCAGCTTCCTCAATATGATATAAACGAGTGGGTTGAGTTTAGACAAGCTCAATGGGAGGCTTCTGAAGAAATAGAAAACTTATATGTTTGCTGTGGCATTGACCTTGGTGAATATCATGATATCCATCCACAAAAGGACAAATACTTATTTGCAACTCGTGCAGCTCAAATAGCATCAAAATATGTTTATAACGATAAGGATGCATCAGGTGTATCACCATATCCTACAAGCATTACCTATAAGAATAATAAAATAACAATTAAGGTATCTAATGGCTTAGAATTGAAAAGCAAATATAAGGGTGAAATAGATGGCTTTGAGGTATTAGTTGATGGAAAATGGATGAATGTAAAGGCTACTATTTTAAACAATTCTATTGTTTTAGATGGATTTAATGGCAAAGCTAGTAAAGTTCGTTACTTTAATTTAGCAAATACTTCAAAATACGATAATAAAGGTGGCTTTAATTATATTTATAATAAATTTGATTTGCCTTTAGCACCATTTAATTTAGCTGTTGAAGCAACAAAATACAAAGTAAATGTTTCATCCCTTCATGGAAATGTTTCAACAACAAATGAATTTTATGTAGAAGAGGGAAAGGATGCTACTATTAAAATTGATGTTGAAAGTGGCTATAAAATCAAATCAGTAATTCAAGATGGAAAAGAAATATTTATAAATGGAAATATTTTTACTACCTTTAAAATTAATAATGACAGTAATATTATCATTAACTATGAAAAAGTAAAAAGTGATAATAGGTTTAATATTGAAGTAATTAATGATAATTCATGTGGTGAGCTAAAGCTATCACAAAATGAATTTGCTAGTAACGAAAGCATTATTGGCCTTATTAATGTAAAAGAAAATTATGAAATTGATTATGTGTTAGTAAATGGCAATGTAATAGAAGTAAATAATAATACATTTGTTTTAAATAATGCCAATACTAATTTAACTATTAAGGTTGTTTATAAAGAAGTAAATAACAAACAAGGCTGTAAAGGATTTATTAATCCTCAAATATATTTATTAGCTGTTGCTTTCTTAATTTGTTTAAAAAGAAAAGAAATAAAAACATTATAGAAAAGGAGAAGAAAGAATTTATGAAAGCAAAAAAAATTGCATTAACTAGTTTGTTAGCCTTTTTACTAATTCCTTTAAATGGAATAGGATCTTTTAAAAATGTAAATGCCTTAGATGATTCATTAATCGCGCATTATACATTTGAAGATGAATCAAATTTTGGTAAGGATGTATCTGGTAATAATAATGATTTATTAACTCATGGAAATGGCTTAAGTAAAGGTGTTCATGGTATTAATTTTGATGGAAACAGCGTTCTTTACGCACAATATTTAGATAATACTACATCAGATTTCGTTGATAGCCTTAACAATAATTTTACAATCTCATTTTGGGGAAGAAGTGAGGGCTATCAAACTAGCTATTTTATAAATACTGGCTTTAGTGGAGATGGAGTTGGAATTACATATTGGGACAATCAAAACATTTCATTTAGACCAGGAACTAATGAGGATGATATTTTAACAAGATATACTGCAAATGCTTGGAATTTTTATACATTAGTAGCTTCAAATACTGAAGGTAAGGCCTACTTATATGTTGATGAAAATTTAGTAGCAACTATAAATAGAAAAAGTGAAAGCTTTACAATGAAAAACAATAATGAATTTGCTTCAGTATTTTCACTTGGTGGAAGAAGTATACCAAACTATGGCGGTGCTGGTTGGTTTGAAATGGATTCTCACTTTAAAGGCTCAATTGATGATGTAAGAGTTTATAATAAGGCTTTAACAAGTGCTGAAATAAAAGGTGTAAAAAATGAAAGTAATATAGTAAGCAATGAACCATGTGATAATACCTTAAAAGAAGAAGAAGTAAGTGAAAATGGAAAACTAGTTGCCCATTATGAATTTAATAGCGATAATCCTTTGAAAGATAGTACTAATAATGGCTTTGATTTAGATTATTGTAAAATTGATAATGGTACAGTTAGCTTTAATAATAATGAAGCAATTTTTAATGGTACAAATGCTTTATATGTAAAAGAGGATTTCTCTGATTATTTATCATCATATACCATTTCCTTATGGGTAAAATGTGATGGAAGCAATAATCCATTTTACATTATGTCAACTGGATCATATGAAAATACCTTCCATATATCTGTTGCATATAATACACTTTATTATAACTTTGGCCCTAATAATAAAACAGCATCTGTTCCATGTGAGATAACAAATGATAAATTCACTAACATTATCGTTAGTGCAAGTAAAGAATTAAAAACTCTTCGCATTTACATAAATGGTGAAAAAAAGGTATCTTTAAAAAATATTAATCCTGATAATATTGGTTTAAATAATGATGCAATGGCTTTAACAATTGGTGGTCAAGCAGATGAAAATGGTACTTCAGCTACATGCTTCTTTACAGGAAGTATTAAAGACGTAAGAGTTTATAATGACATGGTTAATAGCGAAATGATTAATAGTATTTATACAAATGCTAAGGTAAATTATGATAATAAACTTGAAATTTTAAACGAAGGTATTGATACTGTTGTAAGTAATACAAACACGCTAGCTAATATTATTAATAGCCTAACTTCTAATATTAAGGTAAAGGACAATGATACTGCATATGATGTATCTGTTAATTACTTAAAAGAAACAAATAGTGAAATTAGAGCTATTATTACAAAGTGTGATGCTAATAAATTATTAGAAGGCAGAATTGCTACTTTAAAATATTTACACAAGGTTGAATTTGTTGTTTCAGAAAACGGAAGCATTAAAGTAAATGGCAATGATAAATATGACAATATCAATGCTTCTTATAATGATTTAATTACTATTGAAATAAAAGCTAATGATTATTATAAATGTGATGTAATTAGTGTTGGAAATAATGAATATGAGGTTGTTGAAAATAAGGTAGTTATTCCATTTACTTATGAAATGATTAATGTTTATTTTGAACCAATTACATATCATGTTACTTTAAATGCTAATGGTGGAGTATTAGAAGAAACTACTTATGAATTTAATATTTTAAATGATTTTGATTTACCTACTTTAACTAGAAATGGTAATTATATCTTTAAGGGCTGGTATTTAAATGATGATTTTAGCGGCAATGAAATAAAGGTAATAAGCGCTAAGGATTATGAAGATATTACCTTATATGCTAAATGGATTCAAATTTTTGAAATTGAATATGATTTAGATGGTGGAGTTAATAATAATTTAAATCCTACAACAATTACAAGTGATGCTAAAGAAATATCATTAATGGATGCTAGTAAGGAAGGCTATATCTTTAAGGGTTGGTATACTGATAATAGCTATACAACAAAAATAAACACTTTAAAGGATGTAAACGACAATGTTACATTATATGCTTTATTTGAAGCAAAGGAAATAAAGGTTACATTCGTTTATAATAATGGAATGAATAATGAAACAAAGTCATTAAAGTATGGAGATACTTTAAGCTTACCAAATGATTTAACTAATAATGGTTATATTTTTAAGGGTTGGTATACTGATGAAGGCTTTACTACATTATTTGAAGCTTATACTACAGTAAATAAGGATATAACATTATATGCTAAATGGGAAAAAGAAGAAAAACAAAATAAAGGCTGCAAGGGCGAAAATGCTTCTTATTTCATATTAGCATTACTAGGACTTTTAATAATTAAAAAGAAGCATTAATTAATGTTGATGCGGCAATTTTTACCGCATCAATATTTTACTAAAGAAAGGAAAAAATATGTTTAGACCTAAATATCATTTTACAGTAAAAGAAGGATATATGAATGATCCTAATGGCTTGATTTATAATCAAAAAACGAAGCAATATCACTTGTTTTATCAATATTCAAAAAAAATAAATACTGATGAATACTTCGGCTCTTGGATTGAAAAGAATTGGGGACATGCAACAAGTACTGATTTAATACATTTTAAAGAAGAAAAAGTAGTTTTAAAGCATGATAGCATTGGCTTAATTTGGTCGGGTAGCAGTTTAGTTGATAGAAATAATGCACTTGGTTTATTTGATGAAAGTGTGGATACAGAAGATAGATTTGTTTGTGCTTATGCTTGTGCAAATGATAAGCCAATTAATAATTATGGAAAAATTTGTTGTTGTATTGCTTATTCTAAAGATGGTGGCAATAATTATATAAAATATGCAAACAATCCAGTTATTGATAATTTAAACAATAAATATGATGAAGCCTTTGGTGATCCAAAAATTTTCTATTTAGAGGATGATTATTATGAAAATGGTGGAATTTTTGTAATGATTACAGTATTGAAGGTTAGAATTTTTACTTCAACTGATCTAAAAAATTGGCATTTTGAAAGTGAAGGCGTTTGCGATAATGAGCCTTTTTATTCTGAATGCCCAGATATCTTTAAAATAAAAATAGATGGAAAGGATAAATATGTTTATTCAGGAGCAGGTAAATACTATATAGTTGGTGAATTTACTCATGATGAAAACAATAGATTAATCTTTAAGACAGAAAGTAAAAAAATAGAGGTTGATAGAGGCAACTTATATGCAACGCAGCATTTTTATAATACAAAAGATAATCGTATTATTCAAATGAGCTGGATGTGTGACCATTCATCATTATCCTTACGCTTTTTAAATAAAAAATGGGATGGCGTTCAATCTTTACCTTTAGAATTCAATATGTATAAAAATAATGATGAGTATGAAATTACTTATTATCCAGTAAAAGAAATTGAAGGCTTTAGAAAAGGAAAATCATTATCATTTAAGGAAAATAAAATAGTTAGAAATACATTAAAGGAACTAAAATCTTTAACACTTGAAAACTTTGATTTAGATGCTATTTTTGATGTTAGCGAAACAAATTCATTTATCTTTGAATTTAGAAAAAGCAAAGATGAAACAACAAGGCTTTATTATAATAAAGAAAAAAACGAGGTTGAATTAAATACATATTTATCAGGCCTTGTAAGCCATGAGCACCATCATATCAAATTAAAACTAAAGGATAATATTTTACCCTTAAGATTAATTGTTGATGTATCTGTTATTGATTTATTTGTTGATAATGGAAAGCAATCTAAAAGTATTTTATTCTACCCAAATAAAAACTCTCAAGGATTTAAATTAAAGGTTGATGGAAAATTAATTATTAAAAAATTTGATATTTATAAAATATAAACAAAAAATACTAGTGCAAAAACTAGTATTTTTTAGCAAATATAATAATTTTATTATATATTACTTATGAGCTATAGGTCCAATAACCTTATGAGATTCATAAGCTTCCTTAAGATAAACTACATCCTCATTTGCTAATTCAACATCAATTGCTTTAATAGCATTTAAAAAGTGATAGTTCCTTAAATTAATTTAAAAGTAATATTAAAATCATGATTTATATTTGCATTTTTTAAATTTGCGTTTTCATCAAGACGAGCAAGAAAAATTAAATCAAATGAAAAAGTTGTCATATCTTTATAAAAAATGGCAATGTTATTCCAAGGCTTATAGATAACAATATCTCCTCTTTTTTGGTCACATCCTTCTTCATTATTAATTTTTGATTTAGATAAGTAATCTTTTCACTATTAGCAAAATCTTTAAAGCTAAAAGTTATTGGTATACATTAATAAGCCTTTCTATTAAATCATTAGCTGGAGTATTATTAGCAAGTGTTGCATAATCTTTTGTATCATTAAATGCTAATTCTAATCTTTTATTTTCCATTGTTATCACCCAAAATATTTTATAATATTTCATGTTTTTTTGGGTGCTTTATTGCTTTTAATTAATTTTTATATAATTCACTTTATGACATTTGCCATATTGCAAATTAATATGTGGCAATCCTGTTTTATACATTTTATATTGATAAATTATAAAAATTTAGTAGTATAAGAAATATATATTGTGTTATAATTTACATGAATTAATTCTTGTAGAATTTATTCGTGTAAATAGGATGGTGAAATTTTAATGTTTATTGGACGTGAAAAAGAACTTAACATATTAAAAAAAATGTATCAAGAGAAAGAATTAACTGGTGCCATTATTTATGGTAGAAGAAGATTTGGAAAATCTACATTAATAAAGGAATCTAGTAAAGATTTTGATGGTATATTCATATATTACCAATGCTTAAAGGCTGTTGATTCCATAAATGCTAATGGCCTAAAAAATGTTGTAAGTGAAAAAGTTAATAACACTTTTTTATCAAAAAATTCGTCGTTTGTTGAAATTCTTGATTACTTATTTGTTACTTCATTGAATACACCAATACTTTTAGTTCTAGATGAATACTCTTATTTGCTAGATATTGATTATATTAGTTCATTTATTCAATCAAGAATTGATATGTATAAAAGTACCTCTAAGATGAAAATAATTCTTTCAGGTAGTTATATTGACATTATGGATCATTTGCTTGATAGCTCTAATCCTCTTCATGGAAGATTTAAATATAAAATAAAGCTAGAAGCATTTAATTACTATGAGTCTAGTAGATTTTATAAAAATGTATCTAATGTTGATAAGATTAATTACTATTCAGTATTTGGAGGAGTTCCTTATTATTTAAGTATGATTGATACTAATAAATCTTTTGAAGATAACATAAAGGATTTATTATTAACTGAATTTGCACCACTTGATAATGAAATCAATGCAACTATGAAGGATGAATATACAAAAGTTGAAAATGCATCATTATTAATGGATTTAATTTGTAATAATAAACATTCATATACTGATATTAAAGCAGTGTTTAATAATAATGCTTTAAAATGCGATGTTACATATCTTTTAAATCAATTAGTTAATATGAAATTTATTAGTAAGACATATTCTTTAAATGATAAAAATGAAAAAAAGGCATATTATGATATAGATGATAATTTATTCTCATTTTATTTTAAAATCATTTATCCAACCTTAGCATATAAATCAATTCTTTC
Source organism: uncultured Bacilli bacterium (assembly GCA_934215405.1). Classification (GTDB taxonomy): domain Bacteria; phylum Bacillota_I; class Bacilli_A; order RFN20; family CAG-631; genus CAKPXW01. The sequence continues at coordinate 10,503 of CAKPZU010000027.1, forward strand.
AGTTGATAAGTATTTTAATTTTATAAAAGATAAGATATATTCAGAATATATCCCTTTGAAATTTGAAAAAATATGCAAAGAATTTTTATTAAAGGAAAATAAAGATAATAAATTTGAGCCACCACTTTTATTAATTGGCTCTTACTCATATAATAACGCTAAATTACATACAAATGGTCAATTTGATATTGTTACATTTGATGGAAAATATTATACATTCTATGAATGCAAATTTACAAATTCAAAAATTGATAAAAAGGTATATGATGAAGAAATAAAACAACTTAAAATTGCTAATATAAGTGATTATAAACTAGGCTTCTTTTCAAAAAGTGGCTATAGCGATGATAAGGCATTAAAGGATTGTAAGCTATTTACTATTGATGATTTATACAAGTAAAATAAAAGGTATTAGAAGATAATTTAAAATTCTAATACCTTTTGTTCTTTGTTTAATTTTTATTAATCCAAATATCAGCTGAATAGTTTTTCCAAATTGTAAAATATATTGTATAAGTGCCATCCTCTAGCACTTTAATATCCTTAGAAGTGTCACTTAATGCTTGGAGATACTTACTTTTAGCTTCACAATCATTGTTAATAAAATCAAAATTATACCAACGATCCTCATCACCCTTTAAGCAAAATACAAATACATCATCCTTTTTTAAAGAAATAGTAACAACATATTTTTCAAGAGCATCTGGATTATCATTGTTTAAAGTTAATTTAATTCCACTATCAATACTATAGCTACCTTCCTTTGTTAAATATGAGCCATAGCCAACCATATAAGCATCATCAAAATTTTCATCCTCATATGTTTCTAAAACATCAATCCAAATTTCAGCTGAATAATCCTTCCATACTGTAAAGTAAATAGTATATTTACCAGAAATGTTAACCTTAATATTATCATCACTATCAGATACCTTTATAAAGTTATTGCCTTTAGCACTACAACTATCAAGAATTTGATTATAGTTATACCATTTTTCTTCACTACTCATTAAGTGGAATGCCATAACATCATCCTTTTTAAATGTTGCTGTTGCTACATATTTTTCAAGAGCATCTGGTGCATCATCATTTTTATATGTTAATTTAATACCTGTATCATTACTCCATGCACTTTCTCCTGTTAAATAAGAACCAGTTCCAACTATATAAGCATCATCAACTTTAACTTCAGGTAAAGTATATGAATTAACATCAATCCAAATTTCAGCAGAATAATTTTTCCAAACTGTAAAGTAAATTGTATAATTTCCTTCAATTAATGTACGAATATTATTATCGCCCTCATTTTCAAAGAATTTTCCGTCATAGTCTTTAGCAACAACATTTTTGATGTCGCTTGTTCCATACCATCTATCTGGTGATGAAAGTAAATGCATCATAAATACGTCACCAATCTTTAAATCTATAGTTGTAACATATTTTTCAAGAGCATCTGGAGCATCATTTACTAAGTCAAGCTTAACTCCACCTTCATCATTCCAGTTCTTATTATCATTTACGTATGAGCCGTAGCCTACCATGAAGGCATTATCATAATGGATTTCTTCACTTGATGATTCTTCAATGCTTGAGCTTTCTTCAATGCTAGAACTACTTTCTTTTTCACTTGAAGATGATTCTTCAATACTAGAGCTGCTTTCTTTTTCACTTGAAGAGTATTCTAAAGTGCTAGAACTACTTTCTTCAATACTTGATGTTTCATCACTATTAGTACTGCTTTCATTTATTGTTGAGCTTACTTCATTTTGTGATGAATTATCTACAATCGTTGAACTACTTTCTTCATTTGAAGAAACATTACTTGTTTGATTATTACAAGCAATTAAAGAAAACGACATAAAAGCAACTAAAATTTTTGTAAACTTTTTCATATTTTTCTTTTCTCCTTTATTTTTTGTTTACCCAAACTAACATATCTGTTTCATCCCTATTAGCAAAAGTATAATAAGGAATAAAAACTAATTCTTGCTTAATAAGCTTATATGATTTAGCATATGGCTTATTACTATTTAGCTTTCTATAGCCCTCTACTTTAAATATGTTCATTCCATATTCTTTTTTATATTCTTTACTAATATTCTTTAAATCCTTAATGAATAATGAATTTAAATCACTACCATTATCAATTTCCTCTAAGCAATAAACAATTGGCCCATTAATTAAGCAGACCTTGTTAGCATCACTTACATTTAATGGATTAGCACTTATTAATAATGGTGATGTTATAAATTCTATTTCTATATTACTTTCACCATTATTTAAGCTAAATACTAAATATCCTTTTTCTTTACTAAATGCTAAGCCATTTACTATAATTTCTTTTGCATATTCTGGAATTCTAACCTTTATTATTTGCTTTTCTATACAATTAATTTTTAAACTAATTTTAAAATCATGAGGATACATAGAATCCATAATAATATTAGTATTATTTATTGTTGTTTTACTTGAAATAAATTGGTTAACATAAATATCATTATCCTTAGTAAAATAAATATATTTAGCAATTGAAGCAACAAAGCGAGCAATATTTGGAGGACAACAAGAGCACTCAAATAATTCAACTCTTTTAGTTATTGGTAGCTTTTGTCTCCATATATCTATAACTGATGTTTCTTTATTAATTTCTTTGCGTCTTATTTCTAAAGGATTTTCATAAAAGAATGCTTTACCATCTAATGATGTTGATGATAAAAAGCCATTATATAAAATCCTTTCTATTTGATCATGTATTTTATGATTTAGTGTTATAGCATATAAATCAAGCATAAACATCATTTCACCAATTGAAGCACATGATTCACTATAGGCTGTTAAATTATTTAAATCATATGGAATAGTCAATATTTCACCGATTCTATATGAACCAATTGAGCCTGTTATATATTGCTTTGTTAATAAGTCGTTATATAATGTATTTAAAGCTTTTATAACTTTAGAATCATTATTTATTAAAGCATACTTACTCATAGCATCATATAAATACATTGCTCTTACAGCATGACCTTCAACGCTTTTTAAATTTCTTATTGTTTCATTATCTTGAGCATATCTACTATTAGCAAAATCTTCATAGGTATCTAATTTATTATTAGCTCTTGCTTCTAAGAAAAAGGCAGCTAAATCATAATATTTTTTATTATTAGTATATTCATAGAGCTTAAGTAAGGCTAGTTCTATTTCTTCATGACCTGGTGTTACAAATTTAGTGTCTTTATTTTTAACAAATCTTAAAATAACATAGTCAATATATTTAAAGGCTACCTCAAGTAAATCTTTTTTATTAGTTGCTTTATCATAGGCAATTGCTGCTTCAATTAAATGACCTAGATTATAAAGTTCATGGTCCCCTCTTTTACTAAAGGCTAATTCCTTAAAATTTAATTGATAATAAGAATTAAAATAGCCATTTTCTAATTGATGATTTTTAATATTTAAAATCAAATCATCACATAATTCTTCTAAATCCTTATAATCATTTCTATTTTTTAATAAAACATAGGCAATAGCTTCAATTAATTTAAAGCTATCACTATCATAATAACGATGGCTTAAATTATTCTTTTCATTAAAAGTAAATCTTAAAGCAGCAAGACGGGTGCTTTCAAATCTTTTTATTATATTTGGAATTGAATTAGTTATATTTAATTTATATCTATCATTCCAAAATCCATCTAATAAATCAACATTATTAAAATCAACTATTGGCATATGCTTCTCCTTTTATTTCAAGTGTAAATTTAATATTTTTATCAGTAAGCTTATAAATATTATTAAGCTCTGGTCCACAAGAATAGGAACCAATTCCACTCATTTTATAATCTAAGCATAAAATATTTTTATTATTTTGCTTTAATTTGTAATTATGCTTTTTATTTATTAATTCTTCTATCGTATAAGGAAGATATGAAAATGAATTCATACCATTAAAGGTTAATTTATTTTCTTTTTCTTTTATTATTAGATAAGTGGCTAAATGAGATTTTGTTTCCTGTGGCTTTATATATTCAATATTTTTTGATATTTTATCATTATAAATATTAAACATATCTAAGTGATGCTTATCAACATATGATTCATCCTTGCCATAGCCTATATAAGTAAAATCTTTATATTTTTTGTTTACATTAAATAAGTAACCAAAGCGTGGTAAATAATCAATTTTTTCATCAACATCAAATGTTGAATCAATAATTAGCTTTCCTTCTTTATTAAAATAGTAAGTAATACTTCCCTTTAAGATGTTTTCTATTTCAATATTTGCTATTAGCTTATTATTAATAATTTCATAATTATTTAGCTTTACATGATAATTAAAGAATCCATAATTTTTCCATTTGTCTAGTTCATATTGATCATTATAAATAGGAGCTCTTTTTATGTTTAAGAAACAATTACTTAATAATGTTATGTTATTTTCCTTATAATAATTAATTAGGCCAGTTTCTTTATTAATAGATATTAAGGCTTGTTTATTTTTTAATAATATATGCTTATTATATTCTTTAATTATAGTACCATTTAAAGCATTTTTATTTATCTTTTTATAGTTAAAATCCTTAGTAATAAATGAATTATAAGAATATAATTTATTGTTATTATAAACCTTAAAATTATAAACACAATTTGTTTTGCTTGTTTTACATAAAAGCATTTTTTCTTTAGCTTTTAAGTAAATATTATTAAAGCTATATTCTTCATTAATATCCTTAAAATTAGTTATTTGAAGTAAAACCTTAAAGTCTTTATTAATATCTTTAAAATCAAAACGATTATATAAATAAAACTTATTTCTTTCTTTTTTAACAATTACTTTAGCAAAGGCTTGCTTAACTTCCTTTATATTTGTTTTAATATTTCTTTTATAACCAACTAAGCCATCAACGCAAAAATTACCACTATGTACTTTTTCATTAAAATCACCACCATAGCCTGGCTTTTTATAATTTAGGTTAATTGGAAATAAATGATCATTAAATTCCCAAACAAAGCCACCCATTACTCTATTATGTTTATAAAAATATTCACTATAATCATAAATATCACCACAAGAATTTCCCATAGCATGAGAAAATTCACATAGTAAGATAGCTTCCTTGTTATTCTTTAATAGCTCATCCATTTTTTCAAATGAATAATACATTTTTGAAATAAAATCTAATTTATAATTGTTTTTAATAGGATCTTTTGTATATGTTGATTCATAGTGTATTAAGCGAGATGGATCTAATTTTTTCATTTTCTTTAAGGCATTTATCATAACGCTACCAAATCCAGCCTCATTACCTCCAGAAAAGCTAATTACACTGCATCTATTAAAATCTCTCGTCATCATTCTATTTATTCTATCTTCAATAATATCCTTAAAAATAATATTATCAGTAATAGTATCAAAATCATTTGCATTATAAGTGCCACTAATTCTTACAATTCCATGGCATTCAATATCAGCTTCATCCATTACATAAAAGCCTTGCTCATCACACAAATATAATAATTCAGCAGAAGGAGGATAATGCGATGTTCTAATAGCATTGATATTATGCTCCTTCATTATTTTTAAATCTTTTTTATAATCAGAAAGCGATAAATAATAGCCTGTTTTATAATTACTATCATGATGATTTACACCAAGTAGTTTTATTTTAGTATTATTAAGATTTAAGATATTATTTTTTAAATTGACAAAACGTATTCCTAAATAATCATAAATTACTTCATTGTTGATTATGAATTTAAGTAGATATAAAAATGGATATTCATTACACCACATTTTAGGATTTTTTATAGTAAACCTTATAGCATTTTCGTTTGTTTTAATGTTAACAATTTTTTTGCTTTTATCTAAAACAATTATTTCTTTATAAAGATTATAATCATCCTTAAATGCTATAGTAACATTAACATCGTCCTTATGTTTTAAATAAGTAATTTTATAGCTTTCTATATGCTTTTTTTCTCTTTTTAGAATATAAATATCTTTAAATAAGCCTGATAATCTTATTTTATCTTGGCATTCAAAATAAGTGCCAACGCAAACTTCATAAACAAATACTAATACTTCATTATCACCATTCTTTAAAAATTTAGTAATATCAAATTCGCTTGTTGCGTGGCTTACACTGTCAAAGCCTACAAATTGCTTATTAATATATAAATATAAACAGCTATCTTTACCTTCAAAATTAATATAATATGAAGAATTATTATCAATGTTTATATTAATATTTTTACGATACACACCATAATTTGAATCATCAACAAATGGTGGCTTTACATCTATTAAATAATAATCATTAACATAAACTACCTGACCATCATTATAATATTGGTAGTTTTTAGGAACATCAACTATTTTAAAGCTATCTTTTTCATTATATTTTTCATTTTTTAAATAGTATTTAAATTCCCATTTACCATTTAAATTAATAAATCTACTACCATTTTTATAAACACTTCTTCTATCATTTATAGACTTTGGAATATAAAAGTTTCTTTCAGCACATTTATTAACACTAATATACTTTATGTCCTTATGAAATATATGCTCCATATTATTTTATATTTGCCTTTCTATTAAATACAATAATTAATAAAGCAAATAAAGAAATTAATTGAATATTTATATTTCCTTTACAGCCTTTTTTTCCTTCCTCTACCTTATCATTTTTAACAATAATTACTTCCCTAACTACTTTTTTTGCTTCATGTAAAACATTATTTTCATCAAGGTATGAAGATTTAAATGTTATATAATAAACGCCTTGTGTAATAGGAATAAATTTATTACCATTAACCTTTACTTCATTACCTATTGGATCTTCAACTACAACCTTTACTTCACGCGTAATATTGTTTTCATCACTTGCAATACAAGAAGGAATAATAAATTCTTCATTAGTTTTTCCAGTTTCTTTTACATCTTCAAGTAAAGTAATATCATAACCTTTTATAACATTAATATTTAATGGCTTGGAATTTGCTATGTTATTAGCAAAATCTATAACCTCTAAAACCATTTCATATTTTCCAACATCTGGGAAGGATATTTTTTTTATTAAGCTTGATTGAACATCAATTTCACCAACGTATGTATATTCACTTTCATTTTCTTTTTTAATTTTTACTTTAGAATTAGCTACTAAATCATCAACAACACTTCCAAAATCACAAGTTGGATTAACATAAAAATCAGCTTTAGTATTTGGTGTATTTAAGTACTTTTCAATACGCATTGTGTATTCAGTATTTTTACCAATTTTTAAGTCTTTTTCAGTAATATTAATATCACTTATTATTGGAGCTTGCTTATCAATTAATTTATTATCACTATCTTTAGCAAATGATTGCTTATTAATTTCTTTAAAGTCAACTTCATTTATAGTATTTGCTTCAAGCATTTGATGAGCAAACCAAATTTCAATATATGAGGCATTTTTATAATGTTTTTCCATAAAGTCTAAATATTGCTGCTTTTTATTTCCAATTTCTTCAAGCTCTGAAAATGGCACCATTTTTTCATCCTTCCACTCACAGTTAAATGACATATAATTTGTTGTGTCAAATGATATAGTAAAGCTTGAATTATTAGTACAGACACCACTTATAAAGCCACCTGAATATGTTTCCCATGATGAAGTTTCACTTTCACAATATTGAATATAGCTGCTTTGCTCGCCCTCTTTTGTTGAATTGCCTGACCAAATTCTAAAAATGGAATGATAGCCTGTATCAACATTTACAAGATATATGTCATATGGTTTATCAGCAGAAACATGATTATCAAGTAATGTGCGAGTCTTATCATCATAATCAGGAATTTGAAATGTCACTTCAGCTTTATTGTTATTTTTAACATTAAATTGTTGCTTAATTCCAATACCATTAGCATATGGGTCAGCTTCATTATAGCTTCTTATTCCATGTAAGCCTTTTTCATCATAAAATGATTTATTATCATCAATCCAGTTCAAAACATTAGCTGGCTCAATTAAATCAATTTTGTTTTCACTAGCATTTAATGTATTAGGATTTGCATTTATTAATAGTGGTAATAATAAAGTACTAAATATAATTGTCTTTTTCATATTGTTCTCCTTTAGTTTAAAAATTCAAATGTATTTGATTTATTAGTATTTGTTTTAATTACCTTTAATTTATAAAGAGTATCTTTTTTTAAATTAATAGTATTATTAGTTAATGTATAGGTATTATTAATATTAAATGAATTATCATCTAATACATAGCCATCATAATATGTTTTATCTAATGTATTATCATTAATAGTAATACTTGCTTCATTTGTAGCATATAAATAAATTTCATCATTATAGTTAATAGCATAGCCAATAGCAGAATTTGTAGTAGTAAATGTATAGGATGTTTTGCTAGTATTTATTGTTTGACTAATTTCCTTTAATGGCTCATTATTTTTTATATTAAAGCCTGCAATATCTTCACTTTTAGTAGTTATAAGTAAGGAATTAGCAAGATTTATACCATTAAGCATTGTTTTAGTTAAATCAAATGCTTCTTTACCCTCTAATGTTTTATTATTTAAAATTCCCCAATCATAATAATTCCATTCATCAGTAATAACCTTTGGAGTTATTAAGTCATACATTAAATAGCTAGCACCTAAAATATTACTTGTTAAAATTAATGAGGGATTATTAGTATAATGACCAGTATTTTCAGCAATTTGAGCAATTGTATTGTATTTATGGTAATGCTTTACTTGCATATCTGAAATAATATTTTTATTAAACTATTAAAATACTTTATGAACCTTATTATATATAAGGTTCATATAAGGTTTCTAT
>CAKPZU010000028.1 GCA_934215405.1 uncultured Bacilli bacterium
GAGTTAATTCAACCTCTACTCCCATTTTTTCAATAATACTTTTTAAATAATCAACAACAAATTCAACAATCATCGCATCAGTAAAGCAAGTCACTTCAACGCTTTTAATTCTTCCAAATAAGCCCTTATTTTCTTTAACTGAATCAATATAAATGTTTTCAACTGGTACATTTAAAGAAGCAGCAGCTAGTTCTAGTGCATCATTTTGTGTTTTTCCAACAAATTGTTTCATACATTGCCTCCTAATTTTTATATCCTTGTGGTATTGTATATTTAGTTTCTTCTTTTTTAACCTTATATTTACCACCTTTATTTCCATTATTTAATTTATGCATTAAATATGATTGTAGCATACCAATTGCAGCTGATGCTATCCAATAAATAGACATGACAACTGGCATAGTAAAGCCCATTACAAGAATCATGATCATAAAGACATTTGTCATCATACTTGTTTGCTTTTGTTGCTTTTTAGCCTCTTCACTCATACGTTTTTTATTTAGCATTTGTGGAAGCTTCATAGATAAAATTTGTGAAGCAGCCATTATAAGGAATATAATTAAAGCAGTAACCTTAAAGTTTCCTCCAATAATATAAGTGCTTAAATTTTCTCCTAATACTACACCACCGATATTACCAGTTCTTAATACACCAAGATTCATAACTGCACGATACATAGCGATAAATACTGGGAATGTAACTAATAATGATAAGAATGGTGCAAATGGCTTAACACCATATTTTTGATAAACGCTCATTAATTCCATCGACATCTTTTGCTTGTCAGCAGATGAAGGATTTTGTCCATATTTTGCTTGAATCTTTAAGATTTCAGGTTGAATATCTTGCATCTTTTGAGTGCTTGATTGTGATTTAAATGTTAATAGTAAAATTAATAGCTTTAATAAGCAAGTTACAACAACAATTGCAAATACTTGTGCCCAACCAGTTCCACCAAATAATGTAACAAACACATTAATTAGCCAAGACATTGGAAATATTAATAAACCATGTAATATACCATTGTCCTTCCAAGCACTACCCCATGTAGATTTTGGAATACTAACTCCTGTTTGTGGATCAACAAAATTTTCACTAAATACATAGCATGCTTTTGAATGGCTGCTTAATCTATTTCTGACAGATGTAATATTAACCTTATCATCTGATGCGGTTGAATCCTTAGTATCTTCATCTCGATTAGTATCATTTATTTTATTAAAATAGCCATATGTTTTAAATGTTTCTGAATTTAAGCCATTAGCACATATATTTACTAATTCTTTATAAACTGATGGTTCTTTAATATTTGCATCAATGTAAGCATTAACTATTGCTTTATTAGCTTCAGTATAGTAAGTAAACATAAAATGAGCTTGTAAATATTCCTTAGCTGTCTCTTCAGTGTTTTTTACTAAAACTAAATTGTTTTCAGCTAATGCGTATTTATAATCAAATACCCCTTCTATAGTTTCTTTTGATGTTTCATCTTCATGTGTTATATAACTGTTATACTTGTTAAAAACATCATTATTTTCTTCAGTTATTTTTTTTGAATAGTATTCATGAATGAATTCCTCACAATAATATTTTCTCATTTCATAAAATGGAGTTCCTTCTTTTGTGGCATCACCACATGTATCGCCATTTAAATATCCACCATTACATCCTCCACAAGATGTAACTACTGATGCAAATAATAATACTCCAACAAACAATATTATTTGTCTAAAAAAGCCTTTTTTCTTCATTTATTTCTCTCCTCGTTTTTATTTGGATTTATTTTCAAATATAATTTTTCTAATTTCTCAAAGTTATCTTTGAAATTATTAGATTGATAATTAAATCTTACAACTATTACATAATCAATTGGTAAAGTAAAATCAAATAATTTAGTAACCATTTCTCTTATTTGTCTTTTAATTTTGTTTCTAACTATAGCATCTCCAGCCTTTTTACTAACTGAAATACAAACTCTACCATAATTTACTTGATTAGTTTTTTTATAATAAATACAATACACATCATTTCTATAGCAAATTCGTTTATTGACTATCTTAGCAATTTCTTCATTACGCTTTAAGCTGTTTTTTCTTTTCATAATCTTCACATTGAAAAAAGCCACCAAACATATAGTCTAGTGGCTAACCAATACTAAGCTGATAAAACTTTTCTGCCCTTGCTTCTTCTTCTTGCAAGAACCTTTCTGCCATTAGGTGTTGCCATACGAGCACGGAATCCATTGACATTTTTATGTTTTCTCTTACTTGGTTGATATGTTCTTTTCATTTTTCTATAACCTCCGTTTAAACATTGCGCATAGCAATTATACCTCTTTTTTTATACTAAGTCAATTATAATATATTTATATATTAAGCTATGACACAATATCACCTTTATTAACGATTTAACCAAAAAGTGAGCCAAATTCATTACAAAAGCTCAATGAACCACCTTATAATTTACTTTTTTTAAAGCAAATAAGTTTTGGAAGTAGTAAATTAATATTTTCTTTTAAACTATATTTTATATTTTTTATTTTCATCTTGATATTTAGATATAAATAAAGTTAAAATACATTTAAGTTAAAATAAAGAAGGTAATAATTATGTATGATAAAAATGTTTCACTAACTGATCTTTGGAATAAGGTTTTATTAAATATGAAAAAAGAAAATGATATTAATGCTTATAATACTTTTTTTCTACCTTTAGTTCCTAAAGAAATAAAAAATGATAAGCTTATTATTGAAGCTCCAACTAGATTTGTTAAAGAAATAGTTTCATCAGACAGGTTTACCTTAAAACTAAATAATTGCTTAAAGAGTCTTGTTGATTTTCCTTTAACTGTAGATATTAAAGAAAAAAATGAAATAACTAATGCTAGCACTCATACAAACTCAATAAAGTTAGAGCCACAACTAAACAATAATTACACTTTCAACAATTTTGTAGTTGGACCTTGTAACTGTGAATGCTATCAAGCCTCTTTAGCTACTGCTAAAGATCCAGGTCAGTATTTTAACCCCTTATTTATTTATGGTAGAGCTGGTATTGGTAAAACTCACCTGCTTCATGCTATTGGAAATTATTGTAAAGAAAGCTCTAATGCTAATTTAAATATTTATTACACTACAGCTAATGACTTTATTGATGAATTTATGCGTTCGAGTCAAAATAAAGACATAGATTCAATGAAATTAAAATTCAAAAGCATTGATATTTTATTACTTGACGATGTTCAATTCTTAGCTGGAAAAGATAAAACATGTGAGGTATTTTTCCAAATATTTAACAATCTAATTAATGAAAAAAAGCAAATTGTTTTAACAAGTGATAGAAATCCTAATGATTTAAGAGGACTTGAGGTTCGTTTGGTTTCACGATTTTCATCTGGTTTAACAGTTGGAATGAATGCTCCAGAATATGAAACAGCAAAAGAAATATTAAAGAAAAAAATTGAAATAAAAAACACTAATTTAAAAACAATTGATGATGAGGTTTTAGATTTTATAGCAGAAAACTATTCAAGCGATGTTAGACAGCTAGAAGGAGCTTTAAATCGTTTGTTCTTCTATGTAACTACAATTAATAAAACTGAGCATATAAATAAAAACTTAGCTATTGAAGCATTAAAGAATGTCACACCTCCAAAGAAGAGTAATACAGCCTTGACTGCTAGTGCAATTAAAAAGACGGTTTGTGATTATTATAATATAAGTGAAGAGCAATTAATTAGTACATCTAGGGTTTCTTCGATTACCACTCCACGATTTATAGCTATTTATTTATGTAGAGTTTTATTAACTATGACATTTGAAGAAATAGGACTAGAGTTTGGTAATCGTGATCATACAACTATTATGAATGCTTGTGTTAAAATCGAAAAAGCAATAAACGAAGATAATGCTTATAAGCTAGTTATCAACAAAATAAAAGAACAATTAACAAATTAACCACACGTTTTCCACAAATTTTAAAGAAGTATTTAATTTTTTACATATATATGTTATAATATATATGTAGGTTGAAAAAAAACATGACTTATCAACAAATCCACACTCTTTATTATTATTGTTATTAAATAAAGAAAAGAAAATAATTAAAATAAAAAAAGGAGATTTAAAAATGAAATTTAAAATCAATAGACAAGAATTATTAAACGGATTAAATAAAGTATCAAAGGCTGTTAATAGTAAAACTCCTTTACTAGCTTTAACAGGTATTAAATTTTCACTTGATGAAAATGAATTAGAATTAATTGGTAGCGATAGTGATATTTCTATTAGATGTGTTATAGGAAAAGAAAAAAATGAAAATCAAATAATTGAAATAGAAGAAATCGGTTCAATAGTAATTAATGAAAAAATCATTTGTGAAATTATTAGAAAAGTAGAATCTGATATGGTTGAAATAGCTGTTGTTGATAATCTTGCTAAAATAAAATCAGACAAATCAATTTTCACAGTAAATTGTATTCCAGCAATTGATTATCCAACAATTGCGTTTAATGATTTAAATAATGCTCAATCATTTACAATGGAAGCTTTAGAATTAAAGAATTTATTTGATCAAACATTATTTGCTACATCTGATAAGGAATCTCGTCCAGTATTAACGGGCTTAAATTTTAAATGTGATAATAATGTATTAGAGGTTGTATCAACTGATACATATAGATTAACTAAAAAAATCATTCATTTAAATAGTGATTTAAAATTTAATGTTACTATTCCTCGTAATGCTTTAGATAATGTTAATAAGATTGTTGAGTTAGGTCAAAATGTAAATATATCAATAAGTGATAAGAAGGTATCATTTGATTTAGGTGATTGTATGATAAATACTAGAATCATTACTGGTACTTATCCTGATACTTCAAGATTGATTCCAGATGACTTCACACAAATTTTAAATATTTCAACTAAAGAATTAGTTGGAGCAGTTGATAGAGCCTCAATTTTATTAACTGAAAAGAATAATGTTGTTAAATTAAATATGAGTCAAGAGGATGTATATGTATCATCAAAATCAATGGAGGTTGGCTTTGTTGTTGAAAAGCTAAACGAATATTCATATGAAGGAGAGCCTCTAACAATTTCGTTTAGTGCTAAATATTTACTTGATGCAATTAGAGCTTTAGCTAGTGATGAAATTTCACTTCACTTTACAGGTGATATGAAGCCAATTATTTTGAAAGCTAAGACAAATCCTAACTTAACACAATTGATTTTACCAGTTAGAACATACAATTAATAAGTAAGGCTAAAAAAGTCTTACTTTTTTCTTGTTTATTAAATAAAAGCGGTATAGAATATTTATGAAAGGAAAAGGGGATAATAAATGGAAAAAAAATATTTTGAAGATTTATTAAACTTCTATGAATCAGAATTAGATCAAACATTAGATTTTTGGTATTCATACGGATATGATAAAAATAATGGTGGCTTCTTTACTTGCCTTGAAAGAGATGGAACAGTCTACGATACAGATAAGGCTGTTTGGGCTCAAGGAAGAGGTATGTGGGTATTTGCTAAGGCATATAACTTTATTAAAAAGGATCCACGTTATTTAAAGGCTTCTATGGATGCTTATGATTTTGTAACAAAGCATTGCTTCGATACTGATGGAAGAATGTTTTTTACTGTAACTGAAAAAGGAGTAGGCATTCAAAAAAGAAGATATTGGTTCTCAGAATCATTTACAGTAGTTGGCTCAATTGAGCTTTATAGAGCTACTAAGGATGTTAAATACTTAAACACAGCTAGAAATACCTTTGATACAATGCTAAAGGTTAAAACAGGAGTTATTAAAACTGAGCCTAAGTTTAATCCAGAGGTTGTAAATTGTATTGCTTTAGCAAGTCCAATGATTTTATTAGTAACTTGTCAAATTTTAAGAGATGTAGATAAAGAAAAAGAAGCTTATTATAATAAAATTATCGATGATAGTATAGAAGAAATTAAATTACATTATCATCCAGAATGTAAGGCTGTATTTGAAAATGTAAATCCAGATGGTACAAGATGTGAAGGCTCAAGAGGAAGACTTGTAAACCCTGGCCATTCAATTGAAGCCAGCTGGTTTTTAATGAATGAATCAGCTTATAGAAATAATGATCCAAAGCTACTAGAAATGGCTTTAAATATTCTAGAATGGTCATTTGAATTAGGATGGGATTATGATGTTGGTGGCTTACGTTATTTCGTTGATGTTGAAGGAAAGCCTGTTCAAGCTCTTGAATGGGATATGAAATTATGGTGGCCTCATAATGAAATGCTTATTGCTTTCTTAATGGCTTATAAGCATACTCATAAGCAAAAATATTTAGATAAATATCAATTAGTTCATGATTATACATTCTCACACTTTAAGGATAACAAGTATGGTGAATGGTATGGCTATCTTCATAGAGATGGTACAGTATCAACTACTTTAAAAGGAAATATCTTTAAAGGACCATTCCATATTCCACGCTGTGAAATGGAAAATATTCTTCAATTAAAAGAAATTTTAAAAAAGTAAAAAAAGAAAACTGATATTAAAGGTATAAAAAATACTTCTAGTATCAGTTTTTTACTTAAATAAAATAAAGTAAGAAATTAAAAATGAAATAATAGGTATAAAAAAGCCTAGAATAATTTCAATAATTGTATGTCTTTTTAATTTTAACGAACTCCAAATAACTAAAATAATTAAAAAATATAAAAGTAAAAAATAATAAGAAATAGTAACGCTTAAAAAGGTTACAGGCCCAGAAAAGCCACACATATGACCACTAGCCTTTACTTTAGAAACAAATGTACTAATAAACATTAATATTCCTGATAAAAAATAGGTAGATACTAATTGCTTAACCAATATAGAATAATTATTAAAAAGTACAAAAGCAAAAATAACTGTGTAGCTAATAAGTGATATTATTATTGCTAAATTTCGATAGCATACCCTATCATTTTCTTCCTTACTTATTTTTTTATATATTTTAAATACTTTTTCAATCAAATAAGAAAGAGAAGGAAAAATTGCTAAAAATAAAAGTAAAATAATAAAGGTAAAAATATTAATTTGTTGTTTAAATAATAAAATAGTTAACAAAAATAATGCCATAATCGGAGGAATAGTCATTATTCTTAAAACTGAAGCAAATTTTTTCATACACTCACCTTCTTTTTGACAATTATTATATTAATTTATTAATCAATTTATGTGTACCTACTAGTTTAATTGGTTTGTATATTAAAAATAATGTATATCTACTACTAAAAATAGTGACTCTACCACTAGTAGAAATGGTAAAAAATTATTGACATAAGTGAAAATAGCCTTTAGACTAAAGGTGAAAAGGGAGAATTTTAAATTATGTTACATATTTTTACGGATACTGATACTGATATTACACCACAAATAGCAGCATTGTATAATATTGATTTAATAAGCATGCCTTATATTATAGATTCAAAGATTATTTATCCTTATAAGGATTTTAAAGAATTTAAAGCTAAGGAATTCTATGATTTATTACGAGGTGGAGTTGTTCCAACTACATGTGCATTAAATGTTGAAGAATATAAAAACTATTTTGAACCTATTTTTGCAAAAGGTGATGATATATTCTATATTCATTTTTCACGTGCTATGAGTGCTTCTTTTAATTATATGGATCAAGCAATTCAAGAATTATTAATAAAATATCCAAATAGAAAATTTTATTCTTTAGATAGTAAAGCTATTACAATTGGCAGTTACAATTTTGTAAGAGCAATACTTGATATGCTAAAAAATAATAGTTTAGAGGAAACTATTAGATGGGGAAATGAAAATGTTAATCATTTTGCAACTTATTTTTATGCTGATGATTTAAAATTTTTTAAAAAAAGCGGAAGAGTAAGTGGCCTTGCAGCAACTATGGGTTCAATAATTGGAATAAAACCAATTATTTATATTGATGAAAATGGAATAATGAAAAATGTTGGCAAAGAAAAAGGTAGAAAAAATGCGGTTAGGCATTTAGTTGACTGTGTATTAAATTTAGGGGATGATGTTAAAAATCATCGTATTGTAATAGGACATACTGATGCTTTAGAATTAGCTAATGAATTAAAAAATGAATTGATAGAAAAATTAGGTAATGATTTAAATATTGATATGGTAATGGTAAATCCAACAGCTGGAAGCCATTGTGGCCCAAATGGAGTAGGCGTTAGTTTTTTTGCTAAGCATAGATAAAATAAAGGGAATGTTATACAAACATTCTTTTTTAATCTTAATTTAAGTTTAATTTAAGGTTATAATATTATATTATAAATATAATAGAATAATAATCTTAGGAGGATTTAAAATGAAAAACAAATTAAAAATAATTTCTTTATTTAGTTTAATAATACTAACATCTTGTACATTTAATAATAATATTACTGATTCAAGTAATAAAACGCAAATAATAATAGATGAAACAAAAAAGGAAACAGTAAATTTACATGTTACTTCATCTATTACGCAAACCACTTCCTTAGAGGAGGTAATAAAATATGTAAAGCCATCTGTTGTTGATATTTATTCATATGGCTCTAATTTTACTAGTGCTGGAAGTGGAGTAATAGTTGCAAATTCTGATTCTAGCTATTATATAGTTACTAATCATCATGTTATTAAGGATGCTTCTTCATTCCAAATAGTATCTTATAATAATGATATATCAAGCTCATATGAAGCAACATTAATTGGTGGTTCACCACTTAGTGATATAGCTGTTTTAAAGGTCAAAACAAGTGATACATTAACAATTGCTAGCTTTATTGATGATGCTAGTAAAATAAATGTAGGAACTGATGTTATAGCTATTGGTAATCCTCTTGGAATACTTGGTGGAACAGTAACTAAAGGTATTGTTTCAGCCTTGCAAAGAGAAGTTTATATTGATGAAATAGGTTATATGAATTTGATTCAAACCGATGCAGCTATTAACTCTGGTAATTCAGGTGGTGCTTTATTTAATACTAAAGGAGAATTAATTGGTATTGTTAATTCTGGATATTCATCATATGAGGGCTTAAACTTTGCAATCCCAGCATCATTTGCCATTAATGCTTTTACATCAATTGTAAATACCTTTGGTAATGAAAAGATTTATGGCTATGTTGAAGGTGAAAATAATATAGGTATGACTTTAAAATCAATGCAAATCTATGCTGATTCATATTTAAATAATAAATGTGAAATAGTTTATGCTAGCGAAACTAGTAAAGATGGCGATGCATATAAAAATGGCTTTAAGGATTATAGTAATTACTATAATAATAGATATGATACATTTTATGCTATTGTTAGCATTAATGATAATGAAGTAAATAATTATCAAGATGCTATTCGTTTACTTCAAAATATAAAAGCTAACACAGAGGTTAAAATATCTTATAAAAAAATTTTGTTTAAGAGAGCTGGAAGCGGCATATTTATGCAACAAACATATCCATATCTTGATGGTAAAATTAATACAATAACATTTACAGCTAGTCAATATGTTTATACAATTTAAAGGGTAAAACATATGAAATTATTATTAGCAGAGGATGAAAAGGAATTATCAAATGCCTTATGTGTTTTATTCAAACATAATAATTATGATATAGATGCTGTTTACGATGGTGAGGATGCTCTTTATTATGCTAAAAATATTACCTATGATGCAATAATTCTTGATATAATGATGCCTAAAATGGATGGCATAACTGTTTTGAAGAAATTGCGAAGCTTAAAAATAACAACTCCAATTTTATTATTAACAGCTAAAGGTCAACTAGACGATAAGGTCTTAGGACTAGAAGCTGGAGCTGATGATTATTTAGCAAAGCCTTTCTTTATGAAAGAATTATTAGCTCGAATTAAAGCTTTAACTAGAAGATATGAAAACAATTATGAAAATGAAATACATATTGGAAATATTGTAGTTGATACCTTAAGGTATGAAATAAAATGTAATAAGAATATAGCTTCTTTAACAAATAAAGAATTTCAAATACTTGAATATTTAATTAAGTCGAAGAATCACATTCTATCAATGGATGACTTTTTAAATAAAATATGGGGCTTTGATAGTGATGTTGATTATAATGTGTTTTATGTTAATGTTTCATCTCTTCGCAAAAAGCTAAATGGCATCAATTCAAACGTTAATATAAAAGCTATAAGAAATGTTGGCTATACATTGGAGATAAAAGATGATAAAGCAAATTAAAAGAAAGTTCTTATTAATATCAATGCTTAGTACCTTTATAGTATTTTTCATTATGCTTTCAACTATTAATGGAATAAATATTTCATCAATGATAAAAAATGGCTATAATACTATTCATGTTTTAGAAATGAATGATGGCAAATTTCCTTTTAATAATCAAAAGGATTTTATGGATAAAAATCCAGAGGAACCATTTTCTAGTAGATTTTTTGTGGCTGTAATTGATGAAAATAGTAATATAGTAAGCGTTAATACCGATAAAATATTTGCAATAAGTGAAAATGAAGCAAAAGATATTACTACTTCATTATTTAATAAGAATAAAGTAAAAGGCCTTTACAATAATTTTTTATATCGTCGTCAAAAAATTAATGATACATCATATAGATATATTTTCCTTGATATGACAATCCAAATAAATTCTTCAAAAATGTTTTTATTTACTAGTATTATAGTATCATTAATAAGCTTAGCTTTAATATGTGTTGTCTTTTTATTTTTAGCAAAGCTAGTAATTAAGCCAATAGAAAAAAATGCAATAAAACAAAAGCAATTTATAACCGATGCAACCCATGAAATAAAAACACCATTAACAATAATAGGAGCTGATGTTGAAGTCCTTGAATTAATAAATGGTGAAAATGAATGGACTAATAGTATAAAAAATCAAACTAATAGATTAAGTGTTATGACTAAAAGATTAATATATCTTGCTAAAGCCGAAGAAAACACTAATATGACATTTAGTGATGTTAGCTTAAATAATGCTATTAATGAGGTAATAAGCTCATTTAGCTCTATTTTAAAAACTAACAATAAGGGTATAGTTATTAATGATTTTGATATAACCTATAAATGTGATGAAGGGGCTTTAAAGGAATTATTTTCTATTTTAATTGAAAATGCTATTAAATATAGTACGGATAATTCAACAATTAAAATAAATGTTACTAAAGCTAATAAAATTACTATTATAGTAGAAAACAAAGTAGCTAATATGGAAGAAAAGGATTATTCTTGCTTATTTGATCGCTTTTATCGTCTTGATAGTTCAAGAAATTCATCCCTTGGTGGAAGTGGAATTGGCTTAAGTATTGCTAAAGCTATAGTTTTATCCTTTAAAGGAATAATTTCTGCTAGCTGTGATGACAAAAATAACTTTCAAGTAAAAATTATTTTCTAAATTAAGTTTAATTTAAGGTTAATGATTATAATAATACTTAAATAAGGAGGAAAAACTTATGAAAACAAAGCAAGTTTTATTATCATTATCTTTATTATCGTTTTATTTAAGTGGTTGTAATACTAATAATTTAATTAGTGATTCAACAAGTAGCTCTAGTGAAAAAGAAAGCAGTATTAATGAGAGTAGTTCTAGTACAATTAAAGATAGTTCTCAATCTAATATAGATGAAAGTAGTTCATCAAGTATTATAAGCGAAGAAGAAATATCATCATTGCCTCAAGTTGATAATTTTAAAATTGAAAGTGATGTCGAAAACGGCTTTAGTTATGATGCTTCAACTAATACTTATACAATTACTCTTGCCGGTGAATATAATTTATATAATGATTTAGTACAAGGCCAAGTAATTGTAAATGCTAGTGATGATAGCAAAGTAATTCTTAATTTAAATGGTGTAAATATTACTAATAATAATGAAGCACCACTTTATATCAAAAATGCTTCAAGCGTTGATATTTCAGCTAAAAAAGATACAATTAATTATATTTATGATTTAAGAGATTACTCATATTATACAGATGAAGCAATAGGTGGAGCTATTTATAGTAGCTGTGATTTAACCTTAAAGGGAAAAGGTGAATTAAATGTTACTTCAACATTTAATAACGGTATTCATAGTAAGGATGATTTAGATATTAAAAATTTAACATTAAAGGTTAAAGCTACTAATAATTCCTTAAAAGGAAATGATGAAATAAAAATAGAATCTGGCGATATTTTAGCAATTTCTACATCAGGAGATGGCTTAAAAACATCAACAACATCATTAAGTAAAAAAGGCAAACAAAAAGGTAATATTAATATTGAGGGTGGAACACTTAGTGTTTATTCAATGTGTGATGCTATTGATTCAGCTTGCAATGTAAATATTAGTAATGATAGTGTTATAAATCTATATACAGATTCTTATTCTACTTATAGCGATGATTCAACTTCAACACAAAAAGAAAAGCTATATATAAGAGTAAATGAAAACTTATATAATAATAATTATAAGTATTCAGCTTATTTTTATAATACAGATGGTACTTATAAATGGGTTTATGCTACATTTTATAAGAAAATAGAAAATTCTAATAATGATAGACCTGGTGGCTTTGGTGGAGGAAGACCTGGTGGTAGATTTAATCAAACATATTATTACTATGAATTAGTTAAACCAAGTGATTATAGTAATGTGATGTTTTATGCTTACAATACTAATATGAATCAAAGCCAAAGCGATGAATATGTATTTAAAAGCAAGGATGGAGTAACTCTTAGTGATTATTTTGATACATATTGTATAGAAAGCGTTTCATCATCATTAATTAATTCATCAAGCTGGAGTAACTTAAAAACTTCATCTAATAAGGAAGTAAGCTATTCTTGTAAAGGAATAAAAGCTGCTAATGAAATAACTATCGATAATGGAACTATTACAATCAAGGCAACTGATGATGGTATACATGCAAATTTTGATGAAGTATTAGAATCAACTAATGCTAATGGCTTAGGTAATATTACTATAAATGGTGGAGATATTACTATTACTACTAAAGATGATGGAATTCATGCGGATCAAGACGTTATTATAAATGGTGGAGCTATTAATCTTTTAACATCATATGAAGGAATAGAAGGAAACCGTATTTATTTTAATGGTGGAAATAGTAAGATTTACTCTACAGATGATGCTATTAATGCTTCTTCAAAAGGTGCTTATAGTGCTTATATTGAAATTAATGATGGCTATATAGATGCAACTGTTCCAAATGGTGATACTGATACAATTGATAGTAATGGTACAATAAAAATTACAGGTGGGTTAGTCTTCCTTAAAAATGGTCAAACAAGTGGCCAAAGTATGACTGGTGGTACATTTGATTGTGATGGAAGTATTACTGTTACAAGTGGTACTATTATTGCAATTGGTTGTGTTGGTGAAAAGCTAAGTAATGCATATACTAATACGCAAACAACATTACAAGCAGGAAGTTATACTATAAAGGATAGTAATAATAATGAAATAGCTACATTTACCTTAACTCAATCATATAGAGGCTTTATGTTTTATGATGAAAGCTTTAATGGTAATACAACATATATTTTATATAAGGATGAAACAAAATTTTTAACATTTAGTAAATAGAATTAATAAATCGCTTATTTATTTCATACAATTGAATATGAAAAAATAGGTGATTTTTTTATGGGAAAGATTTGGGCTTTTATAATAAGTGTTGCTAGTGTCTATGCTTTAATAACTTCAAAGGCTTCTGCTTTGCTTGATGGTATATTACAAATTCCTCAAGAAGCCTTTAACTTTTTAATTATTATTATACCTTCAACAATTTTTTGGACTGGCTTTATGTATATTTTTAAAGAGGTTGGAATTATTGATTTTATTTCTTTAGCTATAAAACCAATTTTTAAAAAGATAATGCCTTCTTTAGAGGATGAAGAAGCAATTTCATATTTATCAATGAATATAGCTGCTAATATGTTTGGTCTTGGTTTTGCTGCTACGCCATCTGGTTTAAAAGGTATAAAAAGACTAAAAGAAATATCAAAAGAAAAAGAAGGCGTAGCTAGTGATGAAATGATAACATTTTTAGTGTTAAATACTGCTGGAGTAACCTTACTTCCAACAACAGTTATAAGCATTAGAAAATCATATGGATCACTTCATCCGACAGATTTTGTTTTGTATGCAATCATTTCGACCCTTGCAGCTTGTGTATTTGGTTTACTTGCCGATAAGTTATTAAGAAAACCTTACCGAGAAAAAATATGATAGTTACAGTTATAATAATTCCTTGCTTATTAATTTTATCATTAGTATTAGCTTTAATTAAGAAAAAGGATGCATTTGCAGCTTTTTGTAAAGGCGCAAGTGAAGGCTTAAAGCTAACTAAAGAAATAATTCCTTCTGTACTAGCTATGATTAGTGCTGTTAGTATCTTAAAATGTAGTGGTTTAATAGATGATATAGGCTCATTAATAGGAAAAGCCTTTAATGATAGTGAATTTATAACTAATATAGTACCAATGGCATTTTTTAGACCAATATCAGGTAATGCTTCTCTTGCTATATTAAATTCAGTATGTAAGGTAGGACCAGATTCTTTATCTTGTATAACAGCTTCATTAATTCAAGGAAGTACTGATACGACATTTTATGTTATTGCTTTATATTTTTCATCAATTAAAATTACTAAATGGCGTCATACATTAAAAGCAGCTTTATTTGCTGATTTTGTAGGAATTGTCTTAGCAATAACATTTGCTTTAATTATATTTAAATAGAGTATTGCCTAATGATAAAGCAATACTTTTTTAAGTTATTATTAAAAAATACAAAAAAAATTTATTTTTACCATTTTTTTGTAATGAAAAGCAATATAGTAGTGCTAAATCACACAAAAAAAGTTCAATTTTGTATATTTTTCGTAATAAAACGTGTATAATAGTATTGGAGGGGATTTTATGCAATACTATTTATTAGAATATGCCGTAAATGGCATAAAATCATTAAATAAAGAAATTAAACTATCTTTTTATAATAATATATTAACTAAAGACATAGATTTAAAAGGAAATAATATAAAAGCTATATATGGCGAAAATGGCTCTGGTAAATCAGCAATTGTACATGGTATTGAATTTTATAAAAATATAATGTCCTTTAGTAATGATTTTAATTCATCTATGTCAAAAGAGTATTATAAAGAACTTATTAATAAAGAAACAAAGAATGTTTATTTATCTTTTATTTATGCTTTTGTAGATGATAATAACAAAAGTAAAAAAACGACTAATGTTTATAAGCATGTTATTGAATTTGGTTTAGATGAATATGATAATCTTATAATAAAAAAAGAAGAATTTTTCAAGCTTAATGGTACAAAAAGAATAAAAGATGAAAATTTTAATATTTTATTTTCATCAGAAAATGGAAAGCTACTTAAATTAGATTTTAGTAAAAAAACCAATAATATTTTAAAGAAAATAACAGCAAACACTTTGGAAAGTAATAGCTTTCTCATGACTTTTTATAAGTATATAAGAAAAAGTGAAAAAAAATATGCACTTTTAGATATATTAGATCTAATTGTAGGTGTTGGATTTCAAGCCAATCTTTTATACATTAATTTAGCAGGTGATAATCATCATGGCTATAATATGAGTAAACTACTTGAAAGTAATGATGAAATTACTAATGATATTAAAGAATTATTAAGTAAGCCTTCTTTTATTATTAATTCAAGATTAAACAAGATAGCAAAAGATAATTTTTCAAACTATGAAAAATACATAAAAAAAGTTGAAACATTTATTAAATTATTTAAAAAAAATTTGTGTAGTATAGATATTAAAACAACAGAGGATTCAGAATATTACTATTGTGAATTATTGTTTAATTACAAAACATATGTTGTTTCTGAAGAATATGAAAGTACTGGTATTAAAAAATTAACTAAGCTTTATAGTTCTTTTGAAAGCATGTACAAAGGATGTATTTTGTTTATTGATGAATTCGATGCTAATTTACATGATGTATACTTTACAGAATTAGTTAAATTTTTGATGGAAAATGCTAAAGGACAACTTATTATTACGACACATAATATATCATTAATGGAATGCATTAAGAAAAATAAGCATTCTATTGACTTTTTATCATCAGATTCTATATTAGTTCCATGGGTAAAGAATGGAAATTATAAGCCATCAGTAGTTTATAAAGAAGGAATGATTCCTTATTCTCCATTTAATATAGAAGCTAATGATTTTATGAGAGCATTTTACTATGATGAATAACGATAACTTAAAACAAGTAATATTTTGTACAGAAACTGATAGCTTACAAATTGATGATAGTTATGTAAAAAGACTATTAGAGGTTTATTTTGATTTAAAAACATCATTAAAAATAACCTTTATTCATATGAAAGGTAAAACTAAATATAATGATAATGGAGTTATAAATCAAATAGAAAAAAAGAAAAAGATTTACATACAAAATAATAAATTAGGGAAAAATTATGTTGTGTATGTAGTTGATACTGATGATTATTTTATAAAATTTGAAGACCAACAAAGGTTCAACGATATTCAAAACTTTTGTGATAAAAACGGATATTTTCTTGTTTGGTTTTGTAGAACTATTGAAGAGGTATTAATAGGAAAAAAGGTTGAAGATAATAAAAAACTAAAATTTGCAATGCAATTTGTTAGAAATGCAAACAAAGAAACAATAAATGAAGCTTCATTAAAAAGTGATAAAATAATTAGAAATAAAAGTAATTTTTTAAATGTTTTACAAAATATAATAATACAATAGGTGTTAAAAAGTATTGCTTAATTATTAGGTAATGCTTTTTATGTGCTTTCTTTTTTATTTTTAATGATATAATTGTAAAAAAGTAAGAACCAAAATCTTCTTTTTACGACTATATTGGTGTATATACAAAAAAATGATTGAGGAAATAAGCAAAATGGATACAAGTTTAATAGTTAAGTATTATGATTATTTAATGAAAATTGCTATAGCTAAATGTAAATCACAAGTAGAAGCTGAAGATCTTGTTGGTGATACAATGCTTGCTGTTTGTTTACATATTAGCAAAGGTAATAAGATAAAGCATTTAAAAACTTATCTTTTAAATACAATGCTTAATAAGTATAATGATAATCTTCGTAAAAAATATCATATGCCTACTATTATAAATCTAAATGAAATGATAGTAGCATCTAATGATGAAGAAGAGCTTTTCTCGCTTGAAGAAAAAGCAAATATCAGAAAAGAATTAAACCACCTTGCTTATATTAATCGTGAAGTTTTAATTAGGTATTATTTTAGCAATCAAAGCATTGATGATATTGCTAATAGACTTAATATACCGACAAATACTGTTAAAAGTCGACTATTAGCAGGAAGAAATAAAATAAAGGAAGGATATTTAAAAATGGAAAAAGAAGATAATTGCTTACCAGGAAAATTGTATTTATCTTATTTTGGAGTTAGTGGAATAAAAAATGAGCCAATTTCACTTGTTGAAAATGATTTAATAGCTCAAAATATTTTAATAATCGCATATGAAAAGCCTCTTAGTATTCCTGAGCTTTCAAGGAAAATAGGAATTCCTTCAGCTTATTTAGAACCGATAATAAAAAAGCTAGTAGATGGTGAGCTTATGGTAGCAATGCCAAGTGGTAAGATATATACAGATTTTATTATTACTAAGCCTCAAGATAAATTAAATCACTATAAAGAGCAGCTAGCTTTTGCAAATAAGCATTTTGAAGGAATATGGAATATAATTTCTTTAATGTCAAAAAATATTGAAAGCTTATCATTTGTTAAAAAAATGGAAGATGAATTAAAGAACAAGTTAAATAAGTATGCAATTTTAAAAGCTCTACAAGATTTTCAGCTTTCTATACTAGAAAAACCAACTACTTTTATAAATCGTAAGGATGGAGGTAAATGGTTTGCGTCTGCTTTAGAAATTGAAGCTGGCTATGATATGAAAGAATATAATGAAGCTTCTAATTATCTTATTTTAGGTGGACATCGTACATTAAGTAAAATGATTGATAATACAAGTATTCATCTTTATGAATTTGATACATCTTTATATGATAGTCCTAGTCGTTATGGTAATGATTTTGAGTTATATTGTAAGTATATAATTCCTTTACTATGGAGCATTTATACAGAAAATTCACTTACTAATAATGATGAAATCCCTAATGATTTTATTAATTATATTCCTTCTTTTGAGCAACTTGGAATATTAAAAAAACAAAATAATAAGATTTTAGTTGATATTCCTATATTAACTAAGAACGAATATGAAACGATTAGTGAAATTATTAAAGAAGCAACAAGAAAAATAAAAGATAAAATAGGTAATGAGTTTTTAAATTTTGCTTTAAAAAATAAAACTACATTGCCTAAGCATTTATCTTATGTACCAGATTTACTTTTATATAATGATGCAACTTGTTATTTTGCTATGGCTGTTATTCGTAAAGCTTTTGAAAACAAATTACATTTGTGTAATGTTACATATTGTTGTCCACCAGTTGTTTTAGTTTATAATAAGAATAATTAAATACTACGTGTTTACTTTCATATATAAGAAGGTAAACATTTTAGTTTTAAAAAGGTGTATCTATTTAAAATGGATACACCAGTATATTATTTTTCAAATTTCTTAGCAACGTCTTTTAGTAATTCTCTTATAGGTAAGTGCTGAGGGCAGTCAGCTTCACATTTACCACATTTTATACAATCAGAGGCTTTCCCTTTATTTTTAGTATGAACTTGATTGTAATAGTAATCTGCATTCCAATCATGATAAA
>CAKPZU010000029.1 GCA_934215405.1 uncultured Bacilli bacterium
TAATACATACTAATTAAAGGCTGACTTCCATCTCCAACGCCTTGTAAAAGCATGTATATAACTGATAAAACATAATCAATACAGCCAAAAACAGCTACATCATTACTAGTTCCATAAAGCAATAAAAACTTACTCATTAAAATCAAAGTTAATGTTGGTGAAAATGTTAAGCCAAATGGTGAAAGAGCAATTTTTAATAAATCCTTACTTAAAAATTTAATTTCTTTAAATTGACATTTATAAAGCTTTATTTTTTTAGCTAATAAAAATATTATTGCAACTAATAAAGTTATTGCCTGTCCTATAACTGTTGCTAAAGCAGCTCCTATCATTTTTAATGGAATTACAAAGATAAATAAATAATCTAAAACAATATTTGTTAAAAAGCCACTCATCATAGCAATCATAGCAATACTAGCTCCATTCATATTTCGTATAAATGGCACAAAGCCTGTTGCAAAGATTTGGAAAGTTGCACCAAGGGCTACAACTTTAATATATTGAGTTGCTAGCTCATAAACATTTCCCTTAGCACCAAAAAGCTTAATTATTAAATTAGCTGAAAAGAAAAATATAATAGTTGAAATTATGCTAATTGCTAATAACAAAATTGAAGTTATTGTAAAACATTTGTATTGTTTATTTTTATCATCATCACTTTTTAGTATTGAATAATTAATTCCACCAGCCATTCCAACTCCTGTACCAATTGCTTGAATAAATGCAGCTATAGGAAAAGCAATTGTAATAGCTGCAATTCCATCATCGCCAAGCTTATTTCCAATAAAAAAGCCATCAACAATTGTATATATACCAGATAAAGCAAAAGCTAGAATAGAAGGGATAATATATGAATAAAAAGTTTTATTTAAAGATTTATTTTTCACTTTTCTTCATCTCTCTTTCTAAAATTGTATTAAACAGATTAATTGAATCAATCATTTGTTCAACTCTATCTTCTCCCATTAATTTAAAGGTTTTTTCTTCAACTTCATATAATGGAGTTAATAATTCTTTACAGTAATTCTTACCTTTATCTGTAAGGACTACTAATTTTTCACGTTTATCTAAAGTAATTGATGGAAGTAAAATAATAATATTTTCCTTTTTTAAAGTTTGAATTACACTACTTACAGTTTGCTTTGCAAGACCCGTATATAAAGAAATTGTTTTTTGAGTTAATGCTTCATTCCTATCAAGTGTATATAAAACAAATAAACGCACATTATTAATGCTATGCTTATTTGCCCATTTATTGTAAAGTGAATCAGATTGTCCCCATACTTCCCAAAATTTATTAAGCATTTTATACATTCAATATAATCTCCTTTTAGTCCGTACAGGGACTATTATATAATTTATAAGTACTTTTGTCAATTTAAGTGAAAATAAAATAGTCTATAAAAATGCAAAATCACAAAGAAAATATTTTCGTAATTTCATATTTATTTTCGTAATTTTTGAGTTATTTTCGTAATTTTGTAATTATTTTCGTAATTTTGTAATTATTTTCGTAATTTTGTAATTATTTTCGTAATTTATCGAATTATTCCACTTAATTAAGTATAATAATTTTAAAAAGTAAGATTAAACATGCAAAAAAAGAATTAATTAACTTAATTGATAGTATCATTTCACTAAAAACTGAAACATATAATATTGAGTTTAAAAAAGCAAAGGATGGTGTCCCTGAAAATTTATATGACACCTTTTCTAGTTTTTCTAACACATCAGGTGGCATAATAATTTTTGGAATAGATGAAAAAAATAATTATAAGTTTTGTGGAATTAACAATCCAGATGATTTTCAAAAAATAATTACAGATCAATCCTTAATTATGGAGCCAAAAATTAGGCCAATTATTACTATATGTGAATATAAAGAAAAAATTGTTGCTTCCGTAGAGATTACTGAACTAGATATTTTTAATAAGCCTTGCTATTATTTAAAATGCAAGGCTCATATATTCGTGTTGGTGATGCTGATTTACCAATGACTGATTACGAAATATATAGCTTCGATGCTTTTAAATATAAAAATGAAGACGAATTGCGTATAAAGGAAAGAGTAGAAAGAGACATACTTAACGAAATATCAATCAATGCTTTCTTAGACAAAATTATATCAATAAAACCAAATTTAATTAATCTTGATAAAGATACAATCTTAAGAATAAATGGTATTATTGATAAAAATAATTATCCAACCATTTGTGGAATAATGATATTTGGAAAATATCCACAAATATTTTCTTTAAATTTAGATATTGTTGCAGTAAAATGCTCAAGTAATGAATATGGCGTTGAAGATGATAACGGAATTAGATTCTTAGATAATAAAAGATTAGATGGAACTATTAGTGACATGTTAAAGCTTGCAATTTCATTTGTTTTAAACAATATTAAAAAAGCCACTAGAGTTAATAATAATGGAATAAGAGAAGATATTCTTGAATACCCAATAAAAGCAATTAGAGAAATTATTCTAAATGCATTAATTCATAGAGATTATAGTATACATACAGAAAACGAGCCAATTAGGTTAACCATATTTAATGATAGAATTGAAATATCTAATCCAGGAGGACTATATGGTAGATTAACAATTGACGAACTAGGCAAAGTTCATTCTGATATTAGAAACCCATTTTTGGCTTCAATTTTAGAAATTCTTGAAATTACAGAAAATAGATATTCAGGTATTCCAACAATTTATGCTGAAATGAAAAAAGCCAATTTAATGGAGCCAAAGTTTGAAAGTGCAAGAGGAACATTTAAAGTAACCTTATATAATTTTAAAAAAGCAGATGTCATTAATGATGATTTTTTATCTAAAATTAAAACATTTTGCAAAACACCTAGAAGTAAAGAATCTTTAGTTAAATTTTTTGGCTATGATGAAAAGCATCCAGCATATTTTATTAATTCATATGTGCTTCCACTTATTAATGATGGAATTCTTGCCTATACTATACCTAGCAAACCTAGTAGCAAAAATCAAAAAATATATTCTGTTGATCGTTAAATATACCTTTTAAATAAATTTCAAAAATCTCATAGTTTACTTTTAAAATTATGAGATTTTTTTAACGAATGATATTTCAAACATTGTTAAAAAAAAACAAGCCTATTTTTGTAATAGACTTGTAATTTTTAATCATTTATTATTTTACTTTACTAGTGTAATGTGTATGTAAAATATGATGTGCTGTCTTTGAATTTGGTTCAACTAAGAAATCATTATATAATTTCTTAATATCTTCATTTTCACAAGAAACTCTAACTTTTTTGTTAACATCAATATTTATAATACCTTGTCTTCTTAATTCAATTAGTTCTTTTGATGTATAGCCTTTAGTTACAGGTTGTCCACCACCAGCAATACAACCACCAGGACATGCCATTACTTCAATGAAATCATAATGTGAATTACCATTTTTAATATCATCTAATAATTTTCTAGCATTCTTTAAGCCTGATACATAAGCTACATTTAATGTAGTACCATTTAATGTAACAGTTGCTTCTTTTGTATTAATTGTATTAGGAACATCCTTAAAGTCAATCTTATCAGGACATGTATTTGTTAGCCACATAGAAGCAGTTCTTAAAGCAGCTTCCATAACACCACCAGCATTACCAAAGATATCAGCAGCACCAGTTGAAGTTCCAAGTGGGTTATCAAATTCACCATCTTCAAGTGATGGTAAATCAATACCATAACGCTTTAACATACGAGCTAATTCTTTAACTGATACAGAATAATCATTTGCATGCATTCCATCAAGCTTTAATTCATCACGAAGTAATTCTTGCTTTTTAGCAATACATGGCATTAATGATACAACTACAATATTTTTAGGATCAATTCCTTCTTTATTAGCAAAATATGTTTTTACAATTGAGCCAAACATTTCTTGAGGTGATTTACATGTTGAAGGAAGATTTAATAATTCTGGATATTGTGTTTCAATAAATCCAATCCATCCTGGGCAGCAAGAAGTAATCATAGGTAGATTTTTCTTTTCAGTTAATCTAGTAACTAATTCTTTTGCTTCTTCCATAATTGTTAAGTCAGCACCAAAGTTTGTATCAAATACCTTATCAAATCCTAGCATTCTTAAAGCACTAACCATTTTATGTGTTACATCTGTTCCTGGCTTTAAGCCAAATTCTTCACCAAGTGTAACTCTTACTGATGGAGCTGAATGAATAACTACATACTTAGTTGGATCAGCTAAAGCTTCTTCAACTTTTGCAGTATCATCAACTTGAAGTAAAGCACCAGTAGGACATACTTGAACACATTGACCACAGTTTACACAATTATTAGTTTCTGAAATAATTGTTTTAAAGCCACGTTGAGAAGCAGAAATTGCTCCAATTCCTTGAATGTTTTCACATACATCGATACAACGAGTACATAAAACACATTTACTAGCATTTTTCTTTAATGATTCGTGGCAAACATCTTTATCTTCTTGAGATAATGGACCTTCAAAGCTACGAGTTCTAATATCAAGTTCAATTGCTAAATCTTGTAAAGCACAATTTCCACTCTTTTCACAAGATAAACAATCTTTTGGATGGTTAGATAATAATAATTCAACAATAGCTTTTCTTTCTTCTCTAACACGTTTATTGTTAGTGAATACTTCCATACCATCATATATATTAGTAGCACAAGCTGGAACTAGTGCTCTTTTACCTTTTACTTCACAAACACAAACTCTACATGAAGCAGGCTTATGTTCAAAATTGCTTTCATCCCTTACAAAATAGCAAAGAGTAGGAATTTTAATTCCATATTGTTTTGCTAATTGTAAAATTGTTAAAGAGGAATCAGCTTCGTATTCAACATTATTTAATTTTACTTTTACTAACATTTTTATTTTCCTCCTTAATATTTAATTGCTTTTGGTTTAGCTGGACACTTAGTTAAACAAGTTCCACACTTAACACATGCTTTTGCATCAATAACGTAAGCATTTAATTTTGGATTCTTACCGAACTTATCTGATTTAGTAATAGCATTAACTGGACAGTTTCTAGCACACATACCACAACCTAGACAGTTTTCAGTGATGATTTCATAGCTTACTAGCTTCTTACAAGCACCAGCTGGACACTTCTTATCAACTATATGAGCTAGATATTCATCTTTAAAGTTAGCAATTGTAGATAATACTGGGTTTGGAGCAGATTGGCCTAAAGCACAAAGTGATGAATCTTTAATAACATTAGCAAGTCTTTCAAGCTCAGCAAACTCTTCTAAAGTTCCTTCACCATGAGTAATTCTTGCTAAGATTTCAAGCATTCTCTTATTACCTACTCTACAAGTAGTACATTTACCACATGATTCTTCAACTGTAAATTCAAGATAGAACTTAGCGATGTTAACCATACAATCATCTTCATCTAAAACGATCATACCACCAGATCCCATCATAGAACCCTTAGCAACTAAGTTATCATAGTCAATTGGACAATCAAGTTCTTTTTCTGTTAAACAACCACCGCTTGGGCCACCAGTTTGAACGGCTTTAAACTTTTTACCATGCTTAATTCCGCCACCAATATCATAAATAATTTCTCTTAATGTTGTTCCCATTGGTACTTCAACAAGACCAACGTTATTAATCTTACCAGCTAAAGCAAATACCTTAGTACCTTTAGATTTTTCAGTACCAAGCTTTGCAAATTCTTCTCCACCATCTAAAATGATTACTGGAATATTAGCCCATGTTTCAACGTTATTAACGTTTGTTGGCTTTCCAAATAAACCTTTAACTGCTGGGAATGGTGGCTTTAATGTAGGCTCTCCTCTACATCCTTCAATTGAATGGATTAAAGCAGTTTCTTCACCACAAACGAAAGCTCCTGCACCATATTTAATATTAATATTAAATGAGAAATTAGTACCCATAATATGATTACCAAGTAATCCCATTTCAGTTGCTTGCTTAATTGCAACTTGAAGTCTATGAACTGCTAAAGGATATTCAGCACGAATATAAATTTCACCTTCATCAGCACCAATTGCATAGCCTGCAATTGCCATTGATTCAAGTACAGAATGTGGATCACCCTCTAAGATTGAACGATCCATGAATGCTCCTGGGTCACCCTCATCGGCATTACAAATAATATATTTTTTCTCACTTACAGAGGCTTTAGCAAATTTCCATTTAACACCAGTTGGGAAACCAGCGCCTCCACGTCCTCTTAAGCCCGATTTAGTAACTTCTTCAATTACTTGATCTGGAGTCATATCAAATAAAACTTTAGCTAAAGCTTGGTAAGCTCTTTCACCAATTGCTTCACCAATAACTTCAGGATTAATTAAGCCACAATTTCTTAAAGCTAAACGATGTTGCTTTTTATAGAAATTGATATTATCTTGAGTTAAAATTCTTTCACCATGTTCATTTTGATATAATAAACGATAAACAACATTGTGATTACAAATATGTTCACGAATTATTTCTTCAGCATCTTCAACCTTTACTTTTGTATAGAAAGTATGATCTGGGAATATTTTAACAATTGGTCCTCTTTCACAAAAGCCAAAACATCCAGTGATTGAAATATCTACCTTATCTTCAACATTGTATTCTTTAGCATATTTCTTTAAGGCTTCAACAATACCCATAGAGTTTGAAGAACAACAACCTGTTCCACCACATACAGAAATATGATATTTTTCTGTGCTATCGCTTACTTCTTTTCTAAAGTTTACTATATCTTTAGTATTATTATAGATTTTTAATAAATCTTCTTTTGATCTTATTCTTGTACACATACGTTAGAGACCTCCTAATATTGAGCTAAGATGCCTTCAACATCATCTGGTGTAATATTTCCATATGTTTTGTCATTGACTAACATAACTGGAGCTAAACCACATGCACCAACGCATCTTAAAGTTGTGATTGTAAATTTTCCATCAGGAGTTGTTTCTCCATTTTTGATTTTTAAAATTTCTTCAACACGAGCTAATAATTTATCAGAGCCTCTTACGAAGCATGCTGTTCCAAGGCAAATGCTAATAACATATTGTCCCTTTGGAACCATTGTAAAGAAAGAATAGAATGTTACAACGCCATAAACCTTTGAGACGTTAACATTAATTTTCTTTGCAATATGAGATTGTACTACCATTGGTAAATAACCAAAAATACCTTGAGCTTTATGCAAAATTGCAATTAATTCATTTGGATCATTGTGTAATGATTCAATAAATTCATCTAGCTCAGCAAACATTTCTTCATTTGTTTTCATGCTAATATCCTCCAACACGAATTTAATTCACTAGATTATTTTACCATAGTAAAAAATTAATGTCTATTTATTTCGATACATTTTTATCGATAAATTAATAAACCATAATTTAATACCTAAATTATTGCAATTTTATATATAATTATGCGAATGAAATTTATAGATTCTAACTAAATACCACATCTAAAATCATCATTAAAACAAAGCCAATTGCTACCCCTATTGTTGCAATATTTGAGTGCTTTCCACTTTGGGATTCTGGTATTAATTCTTCAACTACGACATAAATCATAGCACCAGCTGCAAAACTTAATAAATATGGCATCAATGATATTAAAAAATTTGATAATAATATTGTTAAAAATGCTGCTATTGGTTCAACAATTCCAGATAATACCCCTAGTCCAAAAGCTTTTCTTTTACTATTTCCCTCAATTGCTAAAGGTAAAGAAACAATTGCCCCTTCTGGAAAGTTTTGAATGGCAATTCCAATTGATAAGGAAAAAGCAGCAAGCATTGAAATAGCTTCATTATTTGCTAAAACACTAGCAAAAATAACACCAACCGCCATACCTTCTGGAATATTATGAATAGTTATAGCTAAAAACATCATTGTTTTCTTTTTAATGTTACTTTTTATTCCTTCTGGTTCATTACTATTAATATGCGAATGAGGAATTAATGAATCTAAAAACAAAAGGAAAAGCATTCCAAGTAAAAAACCTATACCTGCTGGTAAAAAAGAAAGCTTTCCTAAACTATTTGCCATTTGTAATGAAGGTAATAAAAGTGAGAAAAAAGAAGCGGCAATCATTACACCAGAAGCAAAGCCAAGTAATAGCTTTTGTAGCTTTTCATTTATATTATTTTTTAAGAAAAATACCATTAATGAGCCTAGTGTTGTTCCAAGAAATGGTATTAATATTCCAATTATAATTTTCATAAAATCATCCCTTTAGCTAGTATAAACTAACCATAAGATATTTTAACACTTTTTTAGGCAGAAAAAAAGCACTAAATTAATAGTGCCTAATCATTTAAAAATTTGATAACATCATTATATACATCATTTTTATTTGCTTCATTTAAAATCTCATGACGCATATTTTGATATTTAATTTCTTTAATATTATTAAAGCCGGCTTTTTTTAATACATTAATTGACTTTTTACTTCCATTATCAAAGCCAGTACAAGGATCTTCATCCCCTCTTAACATCAATATAGGTAAAGATGTATTAACATATTTATATCTACTTGCTTTACTCATATATTTAGTTAAATGAAATAAATCATTTAAAGCCGATACTTTAAAGCCATGGCCGCAAAATGGATCTTCCATATAATTTTTAACATTTTCTTCATTAACGCTTAGCCAATCAAGATTAGTTTTAGAATTATCTATTTTGTTATTAAAGCTACCAATAGCAATTTGTTGGAGGGCTTTTGAATAATACATTGGTCCTTTAAATAATTGAATCAAATTGGCTAAAAATATACCAACACCTACAAATGCTTGAGGACAAGGAAAGCCTGATAAAATTACTTTTTCATAATCCTTTGATTCAGTTTGTAAAAGGTTTCTAGTTATAATAGTTCCCATTGAATGAGCAAAAATTATTACCTTATTAGTGTTAAAAGTCTTTTTAATATATTTTGTTATTTCTTTTTGGTCTAAAAGCAAAAATTCATATCCTTTTTTCTCTTTAAAGAATCCTAAATTTTTAGCATCACTACCATGTCCTCTCATATTAGATGAAATAACTGTGTAATTTTGCTTATTTAATTGTTCAATAAATGGTTCATATCTTTCTTGATGCTCTTCCATTCCATGAATTAATTGAATATAGCCTTTAGGATTATTAACCTTAAAGATATGTAGGTTTAACTCATAATTATCAATGCTTTTTAATTTTGCTTCTTCCATAATTATTTAAGTTTTTTTCTTAAAACTTTAACTTCTTTTTCAAGTTCGTCTAAAGCAAAATCTAATTGAGAAGCAACATAATCGCCAAATTCTAAAGTTCTTACTACTAAAGCTGCAGCACTTAGCATTGCATCTTCAACATCCTTACCAACTGCTAAAACTTGCATATTTCCATCACCATTTTCATCATATAAAATAGTATCAGGAATGTTATTATGATCTGAATCAACTAAATAAAGATTGAATTCACCATCATTGTTTAAGTCAATCGCTAATGTATCTATATCACCATCATTTGTAGTATCCATTAAAGCTAAATCAGCTTGCTTATCACCATCTAAGTCAATTAGAATTTCATTTTTAGTTCCTTTTAATAATGTGTGACGTAAGTCTTTGTCTAACTTCATTGTTAATTTTACTTTTCTTAATGTTTTCATTTTAGTTTCTCCTTTTTGTATTTATAATTTTATTATACCAATTTATTTAAAAAATACTACATTAATATTTATTAAAATATTAAATTTAAACGTTTTAATTAATTTTGTCTATTCTTAATTCATTTAAAATTAATAATTTTATTATAGCTTGACTACGGCTTTTTACATCTAACTTTAAAATAACATTTGAAATATTTTATTTCCTTGTTTACAATATTAGTATTTATTTTTATTAAATAAAATTTGGATAAAATTTCTTTTTCTATATAAAATACGGACTATGTGTACCTCATCATTTTCATAACAATAAAATATTATATAATTTCCACACACTAAAAAACGAAAATTATTTTCAATTGATATAATAGAATTTAACGGTGTTCCACTTTCCGGATAGAATTCAAGTTGAACAATTCGATTTGTAATCTTTAAAATAATGTTTTTTGCTGATTGTTTTGAGCAGAATTCTTCTTCTATATACTTTTTAATATCTTGTAAGTCATCTATTGCATCAGCCGTAAATAGAATCTTATTCATTTTCAACTCCAAGTAATTTTAATACCTTTGAAAATTCAGTGTAGCCTTTTTCTTTAGCAGACATTTCGCCTTTTATTAACTCTTCTATCAACTTCAATGTTGCTTGCATCTTTTCAAATTCATCAATATCAACAATGGCATATCTGCCTCTACCGTTTTTTGTCAAGAATACAGGATCTCCAACTGATACATCGCGTAAAACTTCATTATAACTTCTTAAATCTGATACTGGCTTAATATTAGGCATTGTATTCCCTCCTCTTAAAAATTTTACTACTTATATTATACACTAATTTTTCGTAAAATTCTACAGCAAAAATTAGAAAGAAGTTTTTAAAATTAGAAACATTAAACTATATAAAGGTTAATTAATTTTGTCTATTTTTAATTCATTTAAAATTAATAATTGTATTATAGCTTGACTACGGCTTTTTACATCTAACTTTAAAATAACATTTGAAATATGATTTCTTACTGTTTTACTTGAAATATTTAACATATTTGCTATGTCATCTGTTGTTTTATTATCAATTAATAAATCAAATATTTCTTTTTCTCTTTTTGTCAATATTTTTAGCATACTAATCACCATTTTATACTATGGTAATTAATCTAAAAACGTGTCTAGTCTTCCTTATTTAAAACCCTTAATAATTCAATAGCAACATTTTTAGGCATTATTTGTGATAATTGCTCAACTGGTGCTTTTTTTATTTCATCAACGCTTTGATAAATAGTTAAAAGTCTTTTCTTTCTAACATCACCTAAGCCATTAACCTCATCAAGAATTGATGAAATCATTGATTTAGCTTTTTTATTTTTAAAGAAAGTAATAGCAAATCTATGAACCTCATCTTGCATTTTCATAAAAAACAAAAACAATTTAGAATCTTTTGCAAGAGGAATTTCTTCAAATTTTTCATTAATAAATGCTCTAGTTTTATGATTATCATCCTTTGCTAAGCCACAGACTTTTACTGATGTTATATTTAATTTATCTAAAGCCTCCTTAGCAGCTTTCATTTGATTAACTCCACCATCAACAATAAGCATTTCAGACATAGCTAAATTTTCCTTTAAAAGATTATTAAAGCGACGATAAATTACCTCATTTGTCATCTTTAAATCATCTTTAGTATAATCACCATTAATATTAAATTTTCGATATTTATTTTTCATAGGATAGCCATTTTGAAAGACAACTACCACTCCTACTGCACTATCACCTGAAATATGTGACATATCACACATTTCAATAGTTGATACCCTATTCATATTAACAAGGCTTCCAAGCTCAGTAAATATATCCTCATCTTTACTAGCTAGTTCAATAAATCTAGCTTCAAGTGATTTTTTAGCATTTTCAATGGACATTAAAATTAATTGCTGTCCACTAGCAATTTTAGGATTTACTATATTAATTTGTAGTGTTTCACTAAGTAAGGAAATATCTATATTATCAGAAATATATATTTCCTTTGGTATATCATGAGTTTGATAAAATTGCATTAAATAAGTAATAATTAATTCATTAATTTCGCCTATATAATCAATTACCTCATTAATTTTAGCATTTAAATAACCATTTCTATACATCAAGATAGAAATTGATAAAAAGCCTTCTTTTACATAAAAGCCAATTACATCACGAGATACTTTATCATTAAATTCAATGATTTGCTTACTAGTAATAGCTTTTATTCCTTCCATTATATTTTTATATTCTAAAGCTTTTTCAAAATTTAGTTCATCAGATGCTAAATACATTTTATGCTCAATGTCTTTTAAAATATCATTGCTGTTACCTTTAAAAAACTTATCAATTTCCTTTAAATAATTGTCATAAGCATTATCATCTATTTTATTAATACAAGGACCTAAGCATTGATGCATTGAATAATAAAGGCAGCTAGTCTTAGGTATTTTATTACACTTTCTTAAAGGATAAATACTATTTAATAAATTAATTACCTTATAAGCGGCTTTTGAATCAGGAAATGGACCATAATGCTTATATTTATTACTTTTAGCATCACGTCTTATAACAATTTTAGGATTCTTTTCTTTTGAAATAGCAATATATGGATAATGCTTATCATCCATAAAAACGACATTAAAAGGAGGTAAATATTGCTTGATTAAATTGATTTCTAAAACTAAGGCTTCTTTTTCAGAAAAAGTCAAAACAAAATCAACATCATAAATTTGTTTTACCAAATTAGCTGTTTTATTATAATATTTGCGATCAAAATATTGATTAACTCTCGTTTTTAAACGTTTTGCCTTACCAACATATAAAACATTATTATCAATATCCTTATAAATATAACACCCTGGAGTATTAGGCATCATATCTAATTTTTCTTTTAATTTATCATTCATAAATTATTTTTTTAACTTTAATTTAACGATAGTAGCACCGCCACCACCTTCATTAAAACCTCCTAAATAAAAATCTTCAACATATTTATTATTTTTTAAATATTCATGAACTGCTTTCCTTAATGCACCAGTTCCAAAGCCATGAATAATACTTACCTGATTATATCTTACTAATAGTGCTGCATCTAAATAATTACGTAAAGCTATTAAGGCTTCATCAACATGCATGCCAATTAGATTTAAAGAATTAGGAACACTTTTTTCCATAGCCTTTAAATTTTCAATTCTTACTTTATTTTTTACGACCTTACTTACTTTAGCTTCATTTATTTTACTTAAATCAGATAAATTAATAACCATAGTTGTATTATTAACCAAAACAACACATTTATTATTTTTAATATCCTTTACAGTAGCAATTTTATTTAATGAATTAATTCTAACCTTATCATTAACCTTAATTGTATCATCATTTGCTACTTCTTCTTTTTCATTTTCAGCTAATTCATTTAATTTATTTAAAGCATTATTTTTTAAATGAACCTTAAAGCCTTCTTTTTTACTTTCATTTTTAAACTCTTCAACTATTTGATTAATTTGCTTATAAGCCTCATCTAGCATTTCTTCTTTTTTTAATGAAACATCATTATAAGCTTCATTTAATCTTTTCTCTAATTGTTCATTTTTAGCGTTTGCTTCCTTTAATAAATTATCAAGTTCTGCTTTTTTTTCTTTTAGCTTATTAATTTTATTATCCTCATCCTTTAATTTTAAAGATAATTCATCAATAATAGCATCAAGCTTATTTGCACTAGCAGATTTATATTTTTTAGCATTAGTAATTATTTCTTGCTTTAAACCTAAGCGTGATGATATTTCAAGAGCATAGCTTCTACCAACAACATTTAATAATAGCTTATAGGTAGGCATTAATGTTTCTTCATTAAAGCCCATTGAAGCAAGAGTTATTTTTAAAGAATCATTAGCATAGTCCTTTATTCCTAAATAATGTGTTGAAATCATAGCAATTGAACCAACCTTATCAATATATTCAATAATAGCTTTGGCTAAAGCTTCACCCTCACTTGGATCAGTTTTACTTCCAAGTTCATCCATAATAACTAAGCTATGTTCATCAATTTGGTTTATTATTTCACTAACATTTTTCATATGTGATGAAAAGCCTGAAAGTGATTGCGTGATTGATTGTTCATCACCAATATCAACAAAAATATTTCTAAAAATTGGAAGGCTTGCTTCCTTTATTGGTAAAGGAAGTCCACATTGATTCATTAAAACAAGTAAAGCAATTGTTTTTAAGGCAACAGTTTTACCACCAGCATTAGGGCCTGAAATAACAATTATTTTGTTATTATCTCCACCTAAATAAAAATCATTTTTTACAACACTTTTTATATCAAGTAAAGGATGATAAGCATCGCGTAAAATTATAGCATTACTATTATTAATAGAA
The DNA here is from genome assembly GCA_934215405.1 of uncultured Bacilli bacterium. Classification (GTDB taxonomy): domain Bacteria; phylum Bacillota_I; class Bacilli_A; order RFN20; family CAG-631; genus CAKPXW01. Next base: position 14,038 of record CAKPZU010000029.1, read on the forward strand.
GCAAGTTCATAATTATTAGCTAAGCCATAGCTTCCCTTTAAAATCATAAAGGATAATTCCCCTAAAGCTTCATTATTTAGCATTAATTCATTATAATGCTTATTTATTAAATCACATAAGGCTTTAGTAATTCTTATGATTTCAATTTCTTCTTCATAATGTAATTGCTCAAGCATTACATTATTTTCAGTAACTGAATATGGCTCAATAAATATTGTATTTGCTGATTGTGAAACATCAATTACAATACCTTTAACCTGTGATTTAAAGCTAGCTTTTACTGGTAAAACATAATGATTACCACGAGTTGCTATATAATTATCTGATAATAATGATGAATTATTCTTTAAAAAGCTATTTAGTTTATCCTTTATTTCATTTTCTAGCTTTTTTATAGAATTTCTAATAGTTTTTAATTTTGTTGAAGCATGATCATATAAAGTAAAATTAGGATTAACACAAAACCTTATTTGATCAAGTAATTCATTTACACTATTTAATGACCTAATGTATTTAAATGTATAGTAAAATTCTTCATTTTCAAGCTTAGTATTAGCTATAAAATTTTTTAAGGAAGATACAACTTCAAGCATATTAACAAATTCATAAATTTCTTCTAATGTTAATATAGCATTTTTATGAACCTTATCTAAAAAAGTACTAACATCAACAAGCTGAGCAAGGGAAGGAAATGTTCCAAGTGTTACTAGCTTATAGCCTTCCTTACTTTTATTAATATTTTCTAAAACTACTTCATCAAAATAAAGAGGTTTTAATTCATTTACCTTTTTTCTACTTAATTCGTTAATATTATATTGTAATATTAACTCTTTTATTTTATCAAATTCTAATATTTCAAATAATCTATTCATCTTTATCACCTTATTCTTTATAATTATAGCAAAAAATGATATTATATACTATAAAGGAAGGAAGAAAAAATATGAAATATCCACAATTTTTAAAAGATAATGCCACTATTGGATTAATTGCTACCTCTTGTGGAAGTAATAAGAATCCTTATAGAATAAGAACACAAGTTGGAATTAAAAAATTTATCGAACAAGGCTATAAAATAAAAAAAGGCCATCGTCTATTTTTAAATAAAAATGCAGTTAGTGGTCCTCATACCTTAAGAGCTAGTGATTTTAATAAAATGTATAAAAATAAAAACATCGATTTTATTTGGTCAACTGGTGGTGGTGAGCTTATGATCGGTATGCTTCCTTATGATGAATTTGAGAAAATTAAAAAGCTTCCACCTAAATTCTTTATGGGCTTTTCTGATAATACAAATTTAACATTTACCTTAACTACAATTTGTGATGTAGCTACAATATATGGCTGTAGCATTGGCTCATTTGCTTATGATACATTAAATGAAGATACTATTGATCATTATAAATTAATGAAGGGTGAAAAATTAGCTTTTAATTCTTATGAATATTTTCATGGTGAAAATAGTAAAGTAATAAATGCAACTCCTTTAACACCATTACTTTATAATGATGTTAATATTATTAAAGGCTTAAATTGTGATAAAGCACACTTTGAAGGAAGAATTATTGGTGGCTGCTTTGATTGCATTTTATGCTTATGTGGTACAAAATTTGATAATGTTACTAATTTTATAGAAAAATATAAAGATGATGGTATTATTTGGTATTTTGATGTTTGTGATTTAAATACAGCTGCTTTATATAGAGGCTTATTTCAACTTAAAAATGCCTCTTGGTTTAAATATGTAAAAGGCTTTATCTTTGGCAGGCTTTTAAATAAATATGAGCCACTTGATTATACATTAAAGCAAGCCTTAAGCGACGCTTTAAGTGATTTAAATGTTCCTATTATTTATGATGCTGATATATCACATATTTCACCAAAAATTCCTATAATAAATGGTAGTATTGCTACTATTAATTATGAAAATAACAAATTAAGCATTTCATTTACTTTAAAATAAAGAAGGATACCTTAATGAAAAAGTTATTAATTAAAGGTGTAAATAAAAATTATAAGGTTATTATTAAAAATAATTTATTAAATGATTTAAATACTTATTATAAAACTAATAAGAAGGTTTTACTATTAAGTGATGATAATATACCTAATTCCTATAAGGATTGTGTTAAAAAGCAATACAATGTTATTTGTAGTGTTATTTTAAAACATGGTGAAAAAAGCAAAAATTATAAAAACGTATTAAAAGTAATAAATACCTTACTTACTAATAATTTTAATAAGGATGATGTAATTATTGCTTTAGGCGGTGGAGTTATATTAGATATTGCCTCATTAATTGCTACTCTTTATAAAAGAGGAATCAATTTGGTTTTTGTTCCTTCATCAATGCTTTCTATGGTGGATGCAAGTATTGGTAGTAAAAATGCTATTGATTTTAATAACATTAAAAATGTCATTGGTACATTTTATGATCCTAGTATTGTTTTAATTGATCCACTACTTTTAAAAACATTAAGGAAAAAAGAACTTTATAGTGGCTTATGTGAAGCCTTAAAGGTTTCTTTAATTCATAATGAAGATTTTTATAATTATATTAAAGAAAATGCTTTAGCATTAAATTATGAAAAAGTTATTTATGAATCATTAAAAATTAAAAAATATTTTGTTGAAAAGGATAAATATGATATATCAATTCGTCATGCTTTAAACTTTGGTCATACATACGGCCATGCTATTGAAATAGCTTATAAGTTACCTCATGGAATAGCAATTGGAATAGGAATGCTTAAGGTACTTGATAATCCATTAAAGGATGAAGTTGCTAGCATTTTAAAAAAATGGCATATTAATTATAAAAGATATTTAAATGATAATTCTTATAATTATTATATTTTACAAGATAAAAAAATTAAAAATAATAAAATTGATTTAGTAGTTGTTAAAGCTCCTGGTAGCTTTGAAATTAATAGTATAGAAGTTGGTGATTTAAATGGATAATTCTTTTGGTAATTTTTTAAAAATAAAAATATATGGCTCGTCCCATAGCAAATATTTAAAAGCAACAATAAAAAACTTCCCTAAGGATATAAAAATTAATATGGAGGAAATTAATCATTTTCTTTATTTAAGAAAAAGCCATAGTAATTTAACAACTCCACGTTTTGAAGATGATGAAGTTATCTTTGAAAGTGGAATTAATAATAATGTAACAACTGGGGAAACAATTTCTTTTAAAATTTATAATAAAAATACTAAAAGTAGCGATTATGTTAAGGGAATATGTCGACCATCTCATGCTGATTATGTTGGCTATTTAAAATATGGTGATCAATATGATTATAAAGGTGGCGGCTTTTTTTCAGGAAGGCTTAGTGTTTTACTTGTTGTAATTGGTGCTTTATGTAAGCAAGTGTTAAATAGCTTAAATGTTAAGGTTGCTTCACATATTAAAGAATTACATGGTATTTTAGATGATGAATTTGATTTTAGAAATATTAATGAAACAATTAATAAATTAAACAAAAAAGAATTTGCTGTTATAAATAATAATGTTGCTTTAAAAATGAAAGAAGAAATTTTAAAAGCAAAGGAGGATAATGATTCTGTTGGTGGAGTTATTGAAACTATCGCTATAAATGTTCCTATTTGCTTAGGTGAGCCGTATTTTAATTCCTTTGAAGCATATTTATCACATTTATTATTTTCACTTGGTGGCATAAAAGGTATTGAATTTGGTGATGGCTTTGCCTTTAAAGATAAAAAAGGTAGTGAAGTTGCTGATGAACTTAAAATAATTAATAACAATGTTAAAATACTTGCTAATCATAATGGTGGGATTAATGGTGGAATTACTAATGGTAATCCTATTATTTTTAGATGTGTTGTTAAACCAACATCATCAATTTCCAAGCCTTTAAATACTATTAATTATTTAACTAATGAAAATATCACCTTAAATTTAAAAGGAAGGCATGATCCTTGTATTTTAACAAGAATTAGAGTAGTAATTGATGCTATTACATATATAACAATACTTGATTTTTATTTAAGATTACTTAAAAAGGGCTAGTTTATGAAATATTATTTAATTGGCAAGACTTTAAAACATTCACATTCTTTAGCAATCCATAATGGATTACATAATTTTAATTATGGCTTGCTACCTTTAAATAATAAAGCTTTTATTAATTTTATTGAAAAGAAGAATTTTAAAGGCTTAAACATTACTATTCCTTACAAAAATCAAGTTATTCCCTATTTGTATTATAAAGATGAAATTGTAAATATTACATCTGCTTGTAATACAATAATTAATAAAAATAATAAGCTTTATGGATATAATACTGATTATTTTGGTTTTTTAGATTTATTAAGCTATTATAAAATTAATATAGAAAATAAAATATGCTTAATACTTGGAAGTGGTAGTACAAGTAAAAGCGTTTATCAAACTTTAGTTAGTAAAAAAGCTAGTAAAATCTATGTTGTTTCAAGAAATAATGGCTTAACATATAATAAATTAGATTTAATTGCTAATGAAATAGAAGTTATTATTAATACAACTCCTTTTAATATGTATCCTAAAAATACTAATAAATCTTTAATTGATTTAAAAATTTTTAATAATTTAAAAGAAGTTATTGATGTTATTTATAATCCTTTTAGGACTAAGCTATTAATTGATGCTTCATATTTAAAAATTAATTATCATAATGGTTTATAT
>CAKPZU010000030.1 GCA_934215405.1 uncultured Bacilli bacterium
GTATTTCATTATTAATTCCTTCAATGCATTTTTCGCACAAACAATTAGGACATTTATATAATATTCTATCAATATGGTTAGCCTTACTTAGAGAATGTATTTTTATATTATTCTCACGTTGGTATTTATATTCATCATATGGGAAATATTTATTTATTCTATCTTGTATTTCCTCAGCTGATAAATTTGCTACCTCATCCTTATTAACTACCATTTTAGCAGTAAAAATTAATGGTACCTCTTTATTTAAAGGCTTTGTGTTCCATCTTGGTGAATATAAGTAATTTCCCTTTTGATTAATAACAATTACTGGAACATTGGCCATCTTAGCAAGCTTTCCTAAGCTTTGGTCAATCATATTATTTACTCCAGCAAAGGAATAGGTTGCCTCAGGATAAATTGAAACTATATTTCCCTTTTTTAGTAATCTTACAATTGTTCTAATTATTGACATATCACGATAATGGACCTTTTTAGGTATACAGCCAAGCCTTCTCATAATCCATTCTTTATAAACAAATTCATCTATGCTTGAAATGTAATATGAGCGTCTAGGAAACAAAAATTTTTCAAGCAACTTAAAATCAGTAAAGCACATATGATTTGAAACAATCAAGCACCCGCCTTTAATTCTTTTAAAGTTTTCTTTGATTATTTTATGCTTTACACTAAGCAGCATAAAATTTACAACAAGCCAAATAATTGGCTGTAAATACCACCTTGTTTTAATTGGTTTTCTATTAAAGTCGATTTTTTTATATGATTGTTCCATAATTAATTAAGCTCCTAGTGGCTTTATTTTATCACGATATACTTTTTTAAACAAGATAATAGCAATTATTAAGGCTCCAAGCTCAGCAATTAAAAATGAAAGCCAAACTAAATCTAGATTTTTAGTTAATGAAAATAAATAGGCAACAGGTAATAAAATTACGATTTGTCTAACAATAGAGCAAATCATTGAATAAAAGCTATTTCCTAAGGCTTGAAGCATTGATAAAATAACTATACAAAAGGCCGCAACTAAAAAGCTAATAGATATAATTCTAAGGCATGGCACTCCAATGCTTGCAAGCTGATTTGCTACATCTTCATTTTCTGCAAACAATGATAATAATTCACGAGGAAAAATCATAAAGGCTAATGTTCCAAGTGACATCATAATAAATACAAATATCAAGGAATACTTAAATGTTTTCATCATTTTTTCTTTATTTTTTGCTCCATAATTATAGGCAACAATTGGAACCATAGCATTATTCAAACCAAATACAGGCATAAAAAACACAGAATTTAATTTAAAATATAAGCCAAATACTGTTTGTGGTAAATCTTTATAATAAGTATCTGTATTAGGTATTTTTACATCTTCAAAAATCATTAAAATTTTATTAAATACAAATGTTAAAATTGAAGCAATTGCTGCCATTATAGCGCTTGGAATTCCAATTATTAATATTTCTTTAATTAATTTAAAATCAATTTTTAATGTCTGCTTATTAAAATGAATTTCTTTATTTAAAAAGACATTTAATAATAATCCTATAAAGCAACCAAAGAATTGACCAATAATTGTTGCTAAAGCAGCTCCTTTAATACCCATTTCAGGAAAAATCCACCAGCCAAAAATCAAAAATGGGTCTAAAACAATATTTATTATTGCTCCAGAGGCTTGAGCAAACATTACCAATAATGTTTTTCCAGTAGATTGTAATAGTTTTTCAAATGTTATTGAAAATATAAGGCCAAAGGCCCCAATAACAACAATTCTTAAATAGTCTATTCCTTCTTCAATAACCTTAGTATTTGAAGAAATAGCATTCATATATAATGGCATTAGTGTTAAACCAATAACCATAAAAACAATAGTTATAGCAAGCATAATATAGCAGCCATTACTTGCCGCTAAAGAGGCTTTAGTTTTATTTTTCTCTCCCAAGCTTTTAGATAAAACCGCATTAATTCCTACCCCAATTCCAGTTGACATAGCAATAATTAAATTTTGCATAGGCCAAGCTAAGCCAACGGCAGTTAAAGCATCATTTGAATACTTTCCAACATAAATACTATCAACAACATTATATAAAGATTGTATAAGCATTGAAATTATCATTGGAAAAGCCATTGATAATAATAATTTTAAAACAGGAGTTGTTCCCATCTTGTTTTCTTTTATTGTTTCTATTTTTTCCATTTTTTTTACTACTCCTTATGCAAACTCTATTATTATACTATTAATATAATATAAAATCTATATTTAAATACATTTGTAAAATAAAAGGCTAGCCTTTAATAACTAACCTTAATTATTTTCATTTTCTATAACAAATTCCTTTAATGTGTTTGCAATCTCAATACATTTTTCCTTACTTTCCATTTCACAAACAACACGAATTACTTTTTCTGTTCCTGAAAATCTTAATACAGCAAAGCAATTATTATCAAAGTAATATTTATAATTATTATTAATTTTTTTAAAATCATTTACCTTTAAAGAAAAAGAAGGTGTTTTGTTTAAAAAAGCAGCATTTAATTTTTCTTTATCTTTAAAATTAATTTGATCTTCATAATAATAATTACTATAATTAGCAAATTCTTTTACTTCTTCAATAATCTTTGAAACAGGTTTCTTTAATGCTAAAACCATTTTTAAAAATAAAGCTGATGAAAAAGTTGAATCCTTTCCATATATATAATCCTTTATAGTTAAACCACCACTTGATTCGCCACCAACTAAAGCATCATATTTTTTCATAGCACTAGTAATGTTTTTAAAGCCAACATCAACCTCATGGCATTTATAGTTTAGCTTGCTAGCAACAGCATCTATTAAGCTTGAAGTAGTTAAGTTTTTAACAATGTCACCCTTTAAATGACAATATTTCACTAAATAATAATATGAAGCTGCTAAAATTTCATTAGCATCGATATAATTTCCATTTTCATCTAAAATAGCAAGTCTATCACAATCAGAATCAGTACCAATTGCTAAGTCATATTTTCCATTAACAACCATATCTTTAATTAATTCCATATTTTTAATAGTTGGATTTGGCATTTTAAAATTAAAGAAGGCTTCATGCTTATCCTCAATCATTTTATAGTTATTAATATTTAGCATTTCACACATTTTTCGTAATGTAATAATACCTGTTCCATAAATAGGATCAATTAAAACTTTCAAGTTATTATCTACTTTATTATTTAAATTTAAGAATTTTTCTAAATTATCATAATATAGATTTAAAAAATCAATTTCTTCAACTAGTTTTCCTTTTAAAGCTATATCATAATCAACTGATTTAACATCTTTTATAGTTTTTATAATATTTTCAATAGCAGATGTTACTTCAACACTAGCATCTTGTCCATCAAGTTCAAAAAGCTTAACGCCATTATAATAATAAGGATTATGAGAAGCTGTTATCATAATTCCATATTGGCAATGATTTTCCTTACAAATATTCATTACCACTGGTGTTGGTATTGCACTATTTGATATATATACTTTAATATCATTAGCACATAAGGTTTCAACCATCCATTTTGCAGCAAAATCAGATGCAAAACGATAATCATATCCTACATATATTTCTTTTTTAGCATTTGTAGTATTCATTAATGTAGCTAAAGCTTGAGCAATTAGTTTTACATTTTCCTTTGTAAAATCATCGGCAATAATTCCTCGAAAGCCACCTGTTCCAAATTTTATATCATTCATATTATTTTTCTCCCGTAAAGATTTTACTATAATAGTAAATTAAAAGCAATTTAAATATACATTAATATTTTTTAATGCCAAAAAACTGACAATTTGTAATTATTTTGTTTAAAAAGTAAATTTCTTGTAAATTTTTGCTTGCTTTGTAAACGCTTTCAGTCTATAATAAGGTCAGTTAAAAGAATCTGTTCAATATTAAAGTAAATATGAATCAAGATTTTTAACGCTTAATTTTTTTCAAATGGAGGACAAATAATATTATGAAAAAATTAGTTTTAGGTGTTGCATTACTTACAACTTTATCTTCACTTTCATTAGTTAGCTGTGGAAAATCTACAGAAAAGAACATTGATGATCTTGTTAAAGCAGCTAGTAAAATGACTGAAGAAGAATTAATCGCTAAGGCAAAAGAAGAAACTGGAGCATTTAATGCTTATGGAAACACTTCACGTATTACTGATGCTGTTAACAATTTCAAAGCAAAATATGGTAGCTTAATCAATTTAACAGAAGCTACAGGTACAAAGAAAAAGGATACAGAAATTTATACAAATTTAACTTCTGAATATACTGCAAATGATAATTCAAGCGGTGCTTCATTTGTATTAGTACAAGACTCAGCATCTTTAGCAGCTTATAGAAGCAATTCAAATGTATTAACTAACTATTATCCTGAATCATTAGTTGGTAAGCTTGATCAAAATGAATTAGTTCCACTAACTCAACAATACATCAACAAATTATTTATGTGGAATAATACAGCTAAAGAAGAAGCTCCTAAATTTTCAAATGTTTGGGAATTAACTGAAGCAAAATTCAAAAACAAGATTTACTTTAAGAGTCCAACTTCAGAACAAGTTAATATGAACTTCTTAATTATGCTAACTAGCGATGAATGGGTTGGAAAATTAACTACTGCTTATAAATCATACTTCGGTGCTGATTATGTTGCTGATTCTAAGTATGAATCAATTGCTTATAAATGGATTGCCGAATTCTTAGCAAATGCTGATACAGCATCATACGATTCAGATACTAAGATGGCAGCTGGCGTTGCTAAAGAAGAAAACAAAGATAAAGTAGGTTTATTTGTTTTATCAAAGCTAAGAGATAAATCTGTAGCAAGCGATAATTTAACAGTTGGAGCATGGGAAAAAGAAGGTATTACTCCATTTGCTGGATTTATGTATTCAATGTATGCACAAGTAGCAACAAATGCACCACGTCCATATACAGCTATGTTATTTACTAATTATTTAATGACTGCTGAAGGATTTACTCCATGGGGTGGATCAATTGGTGGATATTCTTCAAATGTAGACATTCCTGTTAAAGAAGGAGATAAGGATGTTGCATTCTATAAGCAATGCTTAGTATTTGAAAATGGAGAATACATTAACTCAGTAAAAGTTAAGGTTGAAGACTTCATCAACAAGAGACTTTAATTAGTTAGCTTAGGTTATCTAGGTGGGTAATAAATCCCACCTTACTTTTTATAAGGAGATTTTATATGAATTCAGAAAATATCGTAGTTGAGGAAAATGTAAAAAAATCCTTTGACTTTAAAAAAATTTTAAATCATATTAAAAAATATTTTTCGAATCCTGCAAATATTATTTTAGTAGTCTTTGGCATTATATTAGCTTTTTTTACAATTTATCCACTAATTTCATTAGTACAAGCAACATTTTCTGTAAGTATATCAGAAGCTGCAAAAAACAATCTTCGATTTGGTAGCTTTACAACATTATGGTGGAAAAGAATTTTTGCTTCAAGCATGAGTAAAACCTACTTTTGGGTGCCACTTAAAAATTCTATATTAATGTCTTTGCTTGCAAGTATTATTGCTATTTTATATGGTGGTATAGTTGCTTTTCTAATTACTAGAACTAATATTAAAGGAAAGAAATTTCTATCGACAATATTTGTATTTCCATACATTATGCCTTCATGGACACTTGCAACATTTTGGAAGCAATTTTTCCAAAACCCATCAATTGGTACTGGTGAAGGTGGAATGCTTTATAACATATTTAAATTATCAGTTCCATATAATATGGTTTATGGTATAGTTCCATGTGCTATAGTTTTAGGTTTACACTATGCCCCATTTGCTTATATTTTAATTGGTGGTATTTTAAGAAATATGGATGCAAACCTAGAAGAAGCAGCCACAATCTTAAAAGCAAATAGATGGAAAATTATTCGTAAAATTACACTTCCAATTGTAATGCCAGCTATTTTATCAACATTCTTACTTGTATTTGCAAGTTCAATGAGTGCTTATGCTGTACCACAATATTTAGCTGGTTATAAAATAGTTGATGGTGCTACAAAGAATGTATATGTTTTAACAACATATATGAAATACTTTATTAATCAAGGTGACTATGGCCAAGGTTACATTTTATCTATTATTATGATTATATTTGGCGTTGGAATTTTAGCCTTAAATCAATGGTTTACAGGTAAAAGAAAATCATTTACAACAGTATCTGGTAAGAGTGGGCAAGTATCATACATCAACTTAAAGAAATGGAATATTCCAGCATCAATTCTTCTAGTATTATTATCAGTATTTTGCTCAATTGTACCATTAATTACATTTGCCCTTGAATCATTATGTGTAGTACCAGGTGATTACTCAACTCTTACTCTTCAATTCTGGATATCAAAAACAACAACTGATGCAAATAACGGATTAAAGGGTATATTCTATGAGCCACAAGTTTGGAAAGCTTTCAAAAATAGTTTATTACTTGCTGTATTATGTGCATTAATAGCTGGTACTCTTGGTATATTTATTGGATATGCCGTTGCTAAAAAAAGAGGAACATGGCTTTCAAAGCTTGTTGATAACTTAGCATTCTTGCCTTACTTAATGCCATCAATTGCCTTAGGTGCTGCATTCCTTGCAATTGGAACAAACCTTGGTATACAAGGGTCAATGCTTTTACTTGTATTAGTAGGTGGCATTAAATATTTACCATTTGCTTCAAGAAGTGGAATTAACGCTATGCTTCAATTATCAAATGAAATTGAAGAAGCAGCTATAATCGTAAATGTTCCTTGGTGGAAGCGTATGCTAAGAGTTATCTTCCCAATTCAAAAATCAACATTTATTTCAGGTTATTTATTACCATTTACTTCTTGTATGAGAGAATTATCATTATTCGTTTTATTAGCATCAGGCTCAACAACATTATTAACTACATTACTTGATAGTTGGACACAATGGTGGCCACAATCAGCTAATGCATTAAACTTATTAATTATCGTTACAGTTTTATTAATTAACTTTATCGTTAATAAATTAACTGGTGCTTCAATTGACAAAGGTGTAGGAGGATAGGATTATGCCAGAAATTATTTTAACTAATGTCAGCAAAAGATGGGGAAAATTCGTAGCTGTTGACAACTTAAACTTAACAATTAAAGATAGAGGATTTGTAACATTACTTGGTCCTTCTGGATGTGGAAAAACTACAACATTAAGAATGATTGCTGGTCTTGAAACTCCAACTGAAGGAAAAATTACAATTGATGGAGTTACTGTGTTTGATTCTGAAAAAGGAATTGATGTATCTCCAGCTAAAAGAGATATTGGATTTTTATTTCAAAACTATGCTTTATGGCCTCATATGACTGTTTATCAAAACATTGCTTTTGGTCTTGAAAACTTAAAATGGCCTAAGGATAAAATTAAAGCAAGAGTTGCTGAATTATTAAAGCTATTAAAGATTGAACAATTTGAAAAACGTTATCCAAGTGAATTATCTGGTGGTCAACAACAACGTGTTGCAATTGCCAGAACTTTAGCACCAAACCCAAAGGTATTATTTATGGATGAGCCTTTAAGTAACCTTGATGCTAAATTACGTCTTGAAATGCGTACTGAATTAAAAAGATTACATAAAGAAACAAATTCAACATTTGTTTACGTAACTCATGACCAACTTGAAGCTATGACATTAGCAACTGAAGTTTGCTTAATGAAAGAAGGAGTAGTTCAACAATATAAGCCACCTCTAACAGTTTATGAAGAGCCAAGTAACTTATTTGTTGCCGATTTCGTTGGTAATCCAACAATGAATTTTATTAATGCAAAAGCTAAAAAGATTGATGATCATATAGCAGAAATTACATTCCACAATATGACATTTACTTATACTGGTGAAGAAACTTTAGGTAACTTAAATGAAAAAGTTGTATTAGGTGTTAGACCAGAATTTATTAAAATATCAAATGAAGGTATTAATGCTAAAGTATATTCAACTCTTCCTTCAGGTATGGAAACAACAGTTAAGTTTAACTTAAATGGTGAATTATTAACAGGCGTTGTCTTTGGTATTATTGACTATGAAGTTGATCAAGAAATTAAAATTGATTTCGTAGGTAACGATATTATTTTATTTGATAAGGATACTACTAATAGAGTTACAAACGGCACACTTACAATTAAAAAGTAATAATTAAGGGCAATGAATAAAATCATTGTCCTTTTTATAGGAGGAAGTATGAATTATAATAAAGACTTTATACCAGCAATAGAAGTTATTGATGAGTTTAATAAAAAAGGCACTATTCCATTTAAAATTATGATTTCAAGAAACAATGAAATCTTTTATTCTTATAAAATAAATATTACAAACGATATAAAAGAATCATATTATGTTGTCAAAAAATTAATTTTAACATTAATGTGGATGGTTGGCGGTAATCATTTATTTTTAAATGGAAATAAAGAATTATTTAACTATATTAAAAAGCAAGAGAATGAAGATGAAGAATTAATTGCTTCAATCGATTCCTTAAACAAAATTTTTAGTGATAAATTTGAAATTAGCTATGAAAACGATGAAAATAAATTTATTTGTAAAGATAAAGTAATAGAGCTTGCTGGCAATTTTAAAGGAAATAGAATAGGCTTTGATGCTGGTGGATCAGATAGAAAGGTATCAGCTGTAATCGATGGAAAGGTTGTTTATAGTGAAGAAGTATTATGGACACCAAAGATTGAAAACGATTATCATTACCATTTAAATGGTATACTTGATAGCTTTAATAAAGCCGCTTCATATTTACCAAGTGTTGATGCAATTGGAATTTCAACAGCAGGAATTGTTGAAGATAATAAGCTTTTACAACAAGCTTTATTCTTTGCATTAAGTGATGAAGATAAAGATAAATATGCTAAAAATATTTATATTGATATTATAAATAAGAATTATCCAAATGCTAAAATGATTGTTGCTAATGATGGAGATGTTAGTGCTATTGCTGGTTCAATGCTTTTAAAAGAAGATAATATTTTAGGAATTGCAATGGGAACTAGTGAAGCATCAGGGTATTGCTATAATCAAAACAAAATAAGCTGTTGGTTTAATGAACTTGGAAAAGTACCAATTGATTATAATAAAAATGCTATAAAGCATTATAATGTTAAAACTGTTGGCTCTGGCTCTAATTATTTATCGCAAAATGGTATTATTAATCTTGCTAAAATGATTGGCTATGAATTTGAAGGTAGCTTAGCTATGCAATTAAAAAGCATTCAAAATGAAGCTAATAGTAATAATGAAAAAATACTTAAAGCTTACGAAGATATGGGTGAATACTTAGGCTCAGCAATTGCTTTATATGCTTTATTTTATAAAATAAATAAAGTATTATTGCTTGGTAGAGTAATGAGTGGAAATGGTGGAACAGTTTTATTAAATAAAGCTAATGAATACTTAAAACAATATAATCATTGTAAAGATATAACTATTGTTACACCTGATGAAAACTTCAAAAGATTAGGGCAATCATATATTGCCGCATCATTACCAAAAATTTAGAAAAAGTAATAAACCGCTTATAAAAATAGCGGTTTTTTGCTATAATAAAAAAGATAGTAAAGGAGGTAAATTTATGGTTATTAAGGCTGTATTTTCCGATATTGATGGAACACTATTACACGATGATTTAACAATTGGAAATAAAACTCTTAAAGCAATTAAAACATTAAATGATAAAAATATTCCTTTTGTTATCGTCTCAGCTAGAAGCCCTAAAGCAATTTATCCAATTTTAAAAAGATATAATTTAAATACAAATATTATTCCCTTTAGTGGTGGAGCAATATTAAATAATGATAGAAATGTTATTTTTAATGAAGGCTTTAATAAGATGCAAGTAAAGGAAATAATTGATTTTATTAAAAAAGAACAATTTGATTTAACTTGGAATTTATATAGCATTGATAAGTGGGTAGTTCATGATAAAAACGATCCAAGGGTATTACTTGAAGAAAGTATTGTCAAGGATAGTTCTATTCAAGGTGATGAATCTTTATTTGAAAATGATGAAAAAATAAATAAAATCCTTTGTATTTGTAATCCATTATATACTAATATGATTCAAGAAAAACTAAAAAATAAATTTAAAGAATATAGTATTTGCTTATCATCAAAAAATCTTCTAGAAATAATGCCAAATAATATTAGTAAAGGAAATGCTATTATTAATTATTGTAAGATTAATAATATTAGCATCGATAATTGTGTAGGATTTGGTGATAATTATAATGATGAAAGCATGCTAAAAACTGTTAAATATGGTGTTTTAATGGATAATGCACCAAGCGAACTAAAAAAACATTTTAATTATATTACAGCAAGTAACAATGATGATGGAATATATGTCTTTTTAAATGACAATAAAATTATCTAATTTTTGACATTTACACCTAAAAAATATTGACTTTAGTGGTAAAACGCCTTAAAATATTAATGTCTATACATATAATAGACATAGTTGAAAGGATTAAAATATGGCAAGAGGAACAGTTAAATGGTTTAATGCTGAAAAAGGCTATGGCTTTATTTCAGATAGCGAAACTCACCACGATATTTTCGTTCACTATTCTCAAATTCAAATGGAAGGCTATAAATCTTTAGAAGAAAAAGCTACAGTTGAATATGAAATCGAAGTAGACGAAAAGACTGGAAAAGAAAGAGCTAAAAACGTAGTTGTTGTTGAAGTACCAGCAAAGGCTGAATAATATTAACAATAACAAAAAGCAATTCAAATTTGAATTGCTTTTTTCTTTTATCTTTTATTTTAAATATGCTGAATGCGAAATGTTTCCATTTGAATTTGCTAATAAATTGTAATTTATTGAAAATTGTATAGCACTATGAGGCTTTACCTTAACTGTATAAGAAAAATAATCACGAATTTCGCTTCCATACTTTGAGCCACCTAATGAAATACAATATTTTGGCTTAAAGCTTTCATCAATAAAGCCATTTTCATCTCTAATAAACGCTAAAATTACACCATTATGATACATATTATAAGTAAACTCTCTTTCATTATTACCTTTATTTACTAATGTAATTGTATCTATATAATCTACCATCCAATTACCAATATTTGCTTCATTACCTTTCCCATCATAATGATAATAATCAATAGTTATTGGCTCTTTTGTTTCACTATCAATTGTTATATATTTTGTCATATCAGTTCCATAGGCATTTGCTGTATGATTTGGATTAATATGCGTAACCCATTTTTTACAATCCTTATTATTAATAGTGCTAAGTGGAGATATACTACTATATCTATCACCTTTTTTATTTCCATTGTTATAGGCATTATTATCAAAATTAACTCCTAAATATTGACTTTTTGTATAATCATTAAATTCCCATTCTAATGATGAATCAACAACCCCATAGCAATTATCATAGCCAACATATTGAGAGCCATATGTTTCATCGCCAACATATCCTGCTTCTTTATAATCCTTAACATAATCAGTATTATTAATAATTTTCGCCATTGTATAAGCAAAGAATTGGCCAATTGCCTTTCCACCCTTTACCTCAAAAATCACTGCGCCATTTGAACAACCAGAAATGTTACTATTTACAATAATATCAGCTGAATCAAATACATTTATATTTCTATAGGAATCAAGTGTTGTGCCTCCCATTACATAAATGTATTTATTTTTAGGAATACGATAGGTAATTGGTTGACGATTCAAAGACTCATAGTCATTTGCAAAGCTAACAAAGCTATTATAATTATTTAATTGAGATCCTGATAAGCCATCTAAGCATTGAACCCTAAAATTCGTATTATAAAATTTAACCCATTCATCCTCACCAAGCCATGAGCCCTTTCCATTAACCTGGTACCCTAAATTTTTCACAGTAATGTAAATATCCCCATCAGATACATTAGTTACTCTATATCCATAATAGTAATTAGTGTTAGTATTATTATGCTCAAAGGTAAAAAAGACCTCCTTATTAGTAACCTCTTGGGCAGTTAAGCATTTATTTAAGTAAGGTAATGTTATTTTTTCAGGATTATTGCAATTAACATACAAGCCTCTATCATCACTTCTTTTAGTATAAAAAGTATCACTAGCCTTTAAAGGATCATAAGAAATTTCTTCTTTAGCCTCAGTTCTTTTTACTTCCATATCGATATTATTATTAATCGAATAAGGTAATTCAACTAAATGATTAAGTGAATAAGCCTCTAAATTAAGAATATTAGTTTCATAAAGCTTTACCTTAACAATAATTTCTTCATTTTTTCTTAATGAAACCTTAGCACTATTTTTTCCGCTTACTAATAATTCTTTTTTGCTATTATAAATATGTATTTCACTAATCTCTAGGCTTTCAAAATAATATGTATCATCATAGGGAGCATACATTTTATAGGCTATTTCCTTTTCATTATTATAAAATTCGTCATTTATTGCTGATATACGAAAGGATTGCTGATTAATTGAATTTAAAAAATTATCTTCTTCCTTTTTAGTGCATCCTGTACTTGCTAGCATTAATAAAACCATTAATATTTTTAAAAATTTTTTTTCCATAAAGCTATCCCCCATTAATTTTAATAATGAAATATATATTTTTCCTATTAATTTTATGTTAAAATTTAAGCAATTGGAAGACAAAAATGTTTTTTAATTGTTAAAGCCCTTTTTTTAGCAATTTATGCTAATAAATTAATTGCTAGTGTCGTATAAAAAAAAGGAAAAATATTTTATAATATTTAAAAATTGAAAGGATAAGTATATGAAAGAAAATATTGAAGATTATATCATAACAACTTTAAACTTTAGAATTTCTTTTATTAGTAGGGAATTATTTAGAATTGAAACTCAAAACTATTTAGATGAAAAGACCCAATCTGTAATAAATAGGTCGTTAATTGAAAGCTTCTTAATTGATTTTGAAGAAAAAAATGACACTTATATCTTTAAAACAGAAAAAATTGAAGCAACTATTTCAAAAAATGGTATTGTTAAAGAAATATATTTAAAAGAAACTAAAACGCATGTTAGTGATTTTCACTCCTATAATTTAAAGGGAACTGCAAGAACACTTGATGGTGTCAATGGAGGGTGTAAATTAAGCGATGGAGTTTGCTCAAAAAATGGTGTGGCAGTGCTTGATGACTCAAAATCACTTGTTTTAATAAATGATGAATTATTCCCTCGTAAGGAATGTACTGATTTATATTATTTTGCCTATGGAAATAACTATTTTGCAGCCATAAAGGCTTTATATCATTTAACAGGTAGTATGCCACTAATTCCAAAATACGCTTTAGGAAACTGGTGGAGTAGATACCATGAATATACTGAAAAGGAATATGATGAATTAATCTTAAAATTTGAGGACAAGCGTATTCCTATTAACGTTTCAGTAATAGATATGGATTGGCATTATGTAAATAACTATGCCAAATTTAGAGATGATTCCTTATTTACTAAAGAAGAGCTAAATGATAAAAAAATACAAAATGATTATTATGATGGTTGGACTGGCTATACCTGGAATAAGGATTTATTCCCAAATTACAAAAGATTTTTAAATTTCTTACATAAGCATAATTTAAAGGTTACTTTAAATCTACATCCACATTCTGGAGTTAGAAAATATGAAGAAGCTTTTAATGACATGGCTAAGGAGTTAAATATTGATCCAAATACTATTAATACTATTCCATTTGATATTGCATCAAAGGAATTTATTAACGCTTATTTAAAGGTACTTCATCACCCATATGAAGATGCAGGTGTTAACTTCTGGTGGATTGATTGGCAGCAAGGCACTAATAGTAAAATGAAAGATTTAGATCCATTATGGTCATTAAATCATTATCATTATATAGATAACGATAGAAGCAATAACCGACCTTTAATTCTTTCACGCTATTCAGGACCTGGAAGCCATCGCTATCCTTTAGGATTTTCTGGAGATACATACATTTCCTGGGAAGCCTTAAATTTCCAACCATATTTTACTGCAACTGCTACAAATATTGGCTATACTTGGTGGAGCCATGATATTGGTGGTCATATGAATGGTATTAAGGACAATGAATTATATTTAAGATGGCTACAACTTGGCGTATTTTCACCAATTAATAGATTACATTCAACTAAAAATATTTTCTCAGGAAAGGAACCTTGGAAATACAATTTAGAAACTGAAAGAATTGCTACTAATTATTTAAGACTTAGGAAGAAATTAATTCCTTATCTTTATTCAATTAATTATAAAATGGCTAAATATGGTGATGTTTTAGTTACTCCATTATATTATTTATATAAAGAGGAAGAAGCTTATAACTTTAAAAATGAATTCTTCTTTGGAAGTGAATTATTAGTTTCACCTATTACTAGTAAGACAAATAAGATAACATCCCTTGCTGGTGTTAAAACATATATTCCTGAGGGTAGATTTACTGATATATTTACAAATAGAATATATCATGGAAGACAAATAACAACATTATATAGAGAAATAGATTATATTCCAGTTCTTGCAAAAGAAGGAGCCATTATTCCAACATTTGTTGATGATAAAACTAACAATATTGATAATAATCAAGATTTAGAAATTTTAGTATATAGAGGAAATAATACATTTACTTTATATGAGGATGATGGTGAAACAAAAGATTATCAAATCGGAAAATATTCATTAAGGACATTAAGTATTAATGAAGAAAATAATACAATCACCTTTAAAATCACTAAAAATTCTAATGCTTATAGTGATTGCTTATATAAGCGAAATATTATCGTCAGTTTTAAGGATGTAGTAAAAGCACATGTAAGCTGTAATGTTGATTTTAAAATATTAAGAAATAAAAATAATGTTTGCGTTTCATTTAATGATACAAATGAAGATGTAGTGTTTACTTTAACTAATTATAAGGCCTTAACAAATAAAAACACAAAAGAAGCCTTAATTGATTTAACTAGTAAGTTTGAAATGCAAAACGATATTAAAAATGATTTATTTTTAGAAACTATTAAGACATTAAAAGTTAAAAAAGGCTTAGCTAAGCATTTGAGTGGCCCTATCAAAGAAATCTTAAAATTAAAATAACAAATTAAAAAGCTCGTATATGAGCTTTTTAGTTTGTCTTAATATTTAAATGTAATTCTTAGCATTTCACTTCTTCCTATAGTACGAAGTGGAAATCCCCAAGCTCCATAGCCACGAGTTACATATAAAGTAAAATCACCATCTTTATAAAGACCATTGGTTTTATTTGATTTGTAATAGTATTTATAATATAAATTAACTAAATAATTAGCTGGCCATAATTGACCATTATGAGTATGCCCAGATAATTGTAATGTGGCATTAGCTTCTATACTATCTTTATAATCTTGAGGCTGGTGATCTAAAACAATTAAAGGTAATGAAACGCTCTTATCTATAATACTATCTAAACTTCGTCTATTTTTATAAATAGCATCAAGCCTTCCTACAACTTGGATTTTATTATCAATAATAACACTTTCATCAATTAAAAAGTTAATATTTGTATTTGCATAAAACTCTTTTACATCATTATAAGGATTATATTCATATTCATGATTTCCACTAATAGCATAGACACCATATTTAGCTTTAATAGCGTTCATATTCTCTTTAAAATAAGAAGCATCAAGATGTTTAATTTTATTATCAAATATATCACCTAATAAAAATACAACATCTGCTTGCTCTTTATTAATTCTATCCTTTAGCTTGACTAAATTAATATTAGTACCAGTTGAACCATAATGGACATCACTAACAGCTATAATTTTCATAGAATTATTACCATTTCCAGCACTAAATCTTGTTATTTTATAATTATTTAAATTAACCATGCCAATACTTGAAATTATTAAACTTGAAATTAATGATACTAAAAGCACTAATGATTTAGTCTTGCCTGTTTTAAACACTTCTTTTTTACTAATTAAATAAGCAATTAATCTTATTAATGTTAAAACTAATAATGACAAAATAAAATAAATATATATAGCTGCAACTATAAAGCCACAAGATGATAAAAAGGAAACAAATTTACTTGAAGATTTATGCATATAATCAATGCAAGAAATAATAGGTAAAATTAAGCTTACTAAAAATACTATTACGCCTATTCTTTTAAACTTGTAAAGTGATTTATACAAAAATCTTGCAAATAAAACAACTATTACAATAAATATTACGATTCCTATCATAAATAATGATAGCTCTAATGATTTATCAAATTCATATAATTCCTTATATTTACCACCATTTTTAATAATTAAAATTGCTGTAAAAATTAAATCTAAAATAAATAAAACTAAAAAAGTAATTACAATTGGCAAATGATATTTAGATGGAATTTTATCTACTAGCATTTTTAATAATGGTACTATAAAGATTAAAATTATTGTACCAAGTATTCCCCAAATGGCTGCCACACTAATACTTACATAACCAAATGATAAAGGCATCATTCCATCATATGACCATAATTTTTGGCCAACTAATTTTTCAAAGACATTTCCAACAACATATTCAACTAACGATATACCAATTCCTATCGTAAAAAAGCAAATTAAGATGCTTTTAAGTGATAGCTTGGGTGTTTTAATATAGCATAAGCCAAAGAAAACACAAAAGAAATATATAGGTAAAAATGGTCCAATTAAAAATCCTCTATCATATAATTTTCCATTAGGCCAAACATAATCAAGCAATGTTTCATAAAAAAAAGCAACAACACCAACAAGCAAAGCTATAAAAAATATATCGAATAAGTTCTTTTTGTCAATTGTAACAAAAGGAAATCTTTTTTTATATTGTATATCAAAGCAATTTCCAATATTAAACAAAATAATACCTCCTTAAAAATTAACAAATATATTTTAACACAAAACAAATAAAATACAAAATGACACATCTTCTATTTAATTGTGCTAATTATTAATTAGTTTTAAAAGTTTCTTTTAATTATTATAATTTTTAATTATAATTATCTTGTAAAAAAGGAGTTTTATACTTATGGATAAAATATTAAGATTTTCTTCAATAATTGATTTTTTTTCAAAAAACGATTTAACATTTAGCTATACTATGGAGGTGCCATATACTGATACCTATAGTGTTGAATTTAAAAACCTACAAAGCGTAATTATTTTAGATGATAATAATAAAGAAATAATTAATTCAAGCAAATCATTTAAAATAGATTTAGTAAAAGGTCAAAGAATAGTTGTTGTTGTAAATAGAGCCACTTCAACAAATATTAATATTAAAGTTAGTGCTATTCATAATAAGGCTATATTGCCATATGAGCCTTATAATCAAGTTAACACAAGAAAACTTAGAACTCATGGAAATAGTAGTGTTGATCCATTAACACCAGCAGAGATATTGGCAATTAAAAGAGATGATGGAAATGGTTTATATATCAACTGTAACAATCCAGAAAAGCTAACTAAGGATGATATTGGTAAAGCTTTATCAAGGGTTGATATTTCCAATAAAAAGGTTTTCTTTACCTTTGAGCATAATAATTTAGATGAACCATTTTATTATGGATATCAAGTAAAAAATACTGGTAATGAGGATATTTATATTACCGTTTTAAATATGGGCTTTCAATTAGATGGTCAAGGCTGTTGGCTAGGCGAAAAAGAATGGGTTGATTTTTATAATGCTAACTTTAGATATGATGGCACACTATGGAGTGATAAGCAAAGGGAAACCTTTATAGCATATTTTAATTTTTCAAACAATTATAAAGCACCAAGATATCAACCAGTTACCTATAGAATTCCAAAAAACAAATATATTTATGTAATGGGTGGTACTACTAAGGATGCTTATAAGCATATTAATGTTTTTAAAACAGCAAATAAAAAGGTAAGTGGTGGTTGCTCTAATGGCGTCGTTTTATTTGATGTTGTTGGAAAGGCTGAAGGTTCATTCTTTGTTTATACTGACGAAAAGCAAATATTAAACAATAACACACATCAAGGATATATAGTAAATAGAAATGATCATGATTATGGCTCACAATATGTCGGCTATGATACTTGCCATGGTGTCGTTGATACAAATATTACCTTTACATTTAATGATTTAACGCCAAGCCAGGATTTACCAGTAAAATTTTATAATTATCATGATGATGATTTAAAAGCCAAAATTGGTAAGCCATATTTAAAGTTAAATAGTACACCACATTTAGTTGAAAAAAAATATTGGGTAACTCATATTAATCCTCAAGAAACATATGATGGTGTTGGAACTGATATGACTAAATACTATACTATAAATGATAAAAATGAAAATATTTGTATAGATGCTGATCATTTAGATGGCCATGGAAGAGTTTCAAATATAGGAAACTGGATGATGGATTATATGGATTATTTCACATTTGTAAATCAAGGTGATAAGGATAGAACTATCAATATAAACATGAAAAATACTGGCTCGTTATGTGTTTTGATTCGTGATAAAAATGGCAAATTAATTAAATCTTCACCAATGTTTACAATTATGATGAAACCAACAGATAAAACTAAAGATTATTACTTAGATAATGATTTTAATTATAGTGTTGTAATTAAAGCCCATTCAATAAAGCAATTCATTATAG
>CAKPZU010000031.1 GCA_934215405.1 uncultured Bacilli bacterium
AGTATTAATATCATTATCGACAATATTTTCAATCTTGAATGTATCATCCCAGCTAGAATATGATTCTGTATATGAAACCACGCTTTGATTAGTATATGTTATTGGTGAAGGACTATATTTTCTTTTATAGTAATCAATATTTTCCTTTAATGGTTCTTTATCTTTTAAATCATTATATAAATATTTAGTATTTATTTTATCTAGATTATTATTAAAGCCACCAAATAATTCAGCAAAGCCATCATTATGGAATGATTGAATAATTACCTTAAAGTAAATATAATCACCCTTTTTTACATTATATGTTTTATTTACCTTATATAAATCTATTGGAGCTTCTTTTTTAGAATCAATAATATCAGTATAATTATTAGTATTTAATCCTAGCATTAAATAAGTATTGCTTCTTGATGATGTCCTTACTGAAATAGTATAATCACCTTCATTATCCATATATATTTTTCCATTATAAACATAGATTTGATTATTTGTTATACCATTAACAAAATGCTTATTAATATATTCATCCTCTTTACTTTCATAGCCTTCAAAATTATTCTCTAATGCTTCATGGATTGAATTATAAAGATTACTACTATAAGAATACCTTGTTGCATCAATGCCTTTATAAGTTGGTTTAAAAGCAAAGATTATTGTTTGTATTTCATCATATTTTAATTCTTCATTTATTAATTCAATTTGTAGTGTTATATCACCTGATTCATTTATATTATTAGGTGTATAAGTTAAATTATTACCATTAATAGTTAATGTTCCTTCATTTACCTTAGAAACATTTTTTATTTTATATGTAAATGAATCTGGAATTAATAAATCTTCATTTAAATTAATATTAACTACTTCATCTTTATTAATAGAATAAGGTAATACTGTATTTATTTTATTATTATTGATTATTCTCCCAGTTTGGTATTTAAAAGCGATAGGAATATACATAGGTAAATCATTGTATTTTTCAAGTAGTTCTTCACTTACAGTTACATTTAATAAATCAAAATAATATTTCATATTATATGATGTTACACTACATAAGCTTTCATACCAATTATCAACTCCTACAGCACCTTTTTTATAAGCAGCAGCCTTAATAAAAGTATCAACTCCAAAGGTATGAATTAAATCAGCATAGCTACTTAAACTAGTTACACTTTTTACTTCTTCACTAGTATCTTCTTTATATTGCTTGCTTAAAGATAATGTTTCACTTAAGCTAGTATATGGATCTAAAAATCTATTCCACCCACTTAAAGGTCGATTATTACTTATATTAGTATAGTTAATATAGGATAATAATGTTAAAGCATTATTGGTTACCTCATCAGTTCTATAAAAGCCATAGCGTTGAAAATGATGATGATATTCATGAATTGTTCCCCAATTACCAGTTGTAGTAAAGACTTCATAATTTAATGAGCTTTCCATCCAACTAACTGGTAAATTACACCAGTTTCTCCCAACAAAAGCTACAGCACCACCAGCTGCAACAAAAGGATCATAAATAAAGGTAATCCCAATATTTGTTGATGAACTTGAAGGAAGAAGAGATGAAATATTACAAACGCTTAAATAAAAGGCTGATATTTTATTTAAGTTATCATAATCTAAATTAGCATAAGCTTTAGGACCTGAATGTCTTACCCCTTTATCCCATATTTCAAGATCAAAAAATGGAGCAGAAGAATTCTTTAGCCTATTAAATTCTTCTTCACTTGTTAAACCATAAATAAAATGACAATACTCAACAGCTCCACTTATAGTAACGCTAAACTTTACTGGATTATTAGGAGTTACATAAATAGGGCCTCCTAAAAATGTTCCAACATAGGTAGTTGTTTTAGTAACATTCATCTCATTACCAAGTAAAGGCATTCTATTAAAATCATTTCTTGCTTTCCAAATATTGTTTAATTGATTATTTTGAGTGTATTGACCCATTTCTATTTTAAGGCCATTAGTATTTTTTAAATCCTCTTCACTAATTTCTATTTTTATTACTTCACCAGCTGGTGCATATAAGCCCGTAATATGATTTCCGTATTTTCTAGGATTAATGCTTATTTGTTTAATAACAGCTACTTCATCTTCACTTACACTACCATAATAGTTATTAGCTGAAGTTGTATGAGCATATAACTTCCTATCTAATTTTTCACCTTTTAAGTAAAGATTACCTAAGCTATCCATTTCATCATATGTTGTATCACTGCTTTTTAAATAATTAGCTTCACTTAAAAGCATATCTTTTTCTTCATCAGTTATATTTTGAAGGCTTGTTCCAAATGTTGGATATCTTGTGGCATTTTCATTACTATAAGTTACCTTTTGTCTTTTTACATTTCCAAGTATTTTAAATGATTGCTTTACTATTTGATCATTTTTTTCGAAATGAATTTGTGCTAATGTTCCATCATTATTGCTATTTTTGATTTTATAATCATAGAAATATTTAACTGATACTCCCATAATTATTAAAAATATTATTGCTATAAATAAAAACTTTTTCTTTTTCATTACTTTTCTCCAGTGATTAATAAATCTAGAAATTATTATAGCATAGAAAAAAATTGAACCTATGAATAAAGTTCAATTTTTTAAAATAATACACATATTGCATTAAGGTTTGATTTTTAATAAATTGTTGGTTATTTTAATTAACTTATATTTTTGTAATATTCTTTTTAGATAATAGTTCAAAGTGATCAAAGTCATTTTTACATGGGTGGATAATATCACCATGAATATCAGCAGAATAATAAAATCTATTCGATCCAGCAATAACGCAATTAATGATATAGAGTTTTAAATTAAATGGCAATAAATGTTTATATTTTGCGCTTGGGCCACTTATTTTATCTCCCCAAAAAATAAAAACATCATTTATATTATTTTTTAAAAACATGTGAATATAAATTTGCATAGTAGATAATAACCTAAACTCATCTAGAGTGATTTTATTTAAATGGGCATTAAGTTCTTTAACACTTCTTGTTAGAAATGGATATAAATTCAATAAAAAATATCCTTTATATTTTTTAGTTGCTTTTAGTTTTTGAGCAATTTTAAAATTAGTTTTATCAAAAATATCAACTTCACCACGTGCAGGGTTTGCGCCTATTGCAATTGCAAAAGGTTTATCTGAGTTTTTATCAAAGATTACAATTTCAGCATATTTTTCATCATTATCATTTAATGGCAATTTTTTTGAAGAAAAAACCATTCTAGCATAGTCTTTATTTATATTTTCCTTTGAATAGTTTTTTCTATACCATATTTGACTTGTTGCTGTACAATTTGTAATTATCATCATTTTTACCTCTTCCAATCAATTCTTATCAACATTTTAGCTACTTTACTTTATGATGCAAATTGTAATAGAAAATATAATCTATCAAATTTAATTTACATAATAAGATACTATAGAATAATTTGCTTTCAAACATATTAAAGTATGGTTTAAGATTTTTTATTATCGTTATAAAATACATAACTATTTTTGATTAATTCTTTTCCTTACGGAAACAAATCAATAAACCTAAGCATGTAATTAAAGTAATTATTGAAGTAGCCATATTTCCTTTACAGCCCTTCTTAGTAATTTTTGCAATACTTCTCGATTCGGTAGTATTACAGCTACTACATGTTCTTTCTTCTTTTCCATCTTCTTTAGTTGTTGCTTCTTTTACAACATGCCATTCTCCAAATGCATGTTCTTTTTTAGCTACTACTTCTTGCTTTACTAAAACTTCATTACATACACTACAGTGCTTTCCTTCAGTTAAGCCAGTTGATGTACATGTTGCTTCAACTGCTTTATCAGTAACTATTGTATGTTCTTTTAGTTCGATTACTGTATTTTCATTTCTTGTATAATGACACACTTCACATTCTTCATGCTTTAAGCCTTCGTCTTTACATGTTGAATCTTTATCAATTATCCAAGTAAATGTATGGTTAGTAACATCTGATGTAGCATCACAATTCTTACATTCATGATAATGACTATTCTCATCATGTGACCATTCTACCTTATAATCATGTGGTTTCTTTGCTATTTCTTTATAAGTTGTATAATCACAACGACTACATTCTTCATATGCTTCATGACCTATACTTGTGCATGTTGCTTCTAATCTTTCATAATGAATTAAGTTATGACCTAACTTATTGATTGTCTTATAAGTTGTGTAATCACATCTACTACATTCTTCATATGCCTCATAGCCATCTTCTGTACATGTAGGATTTAGTTTATCATAATGAGCTAAATTATGGCCTAGGTTATTTATTACTAAGTTATTTATTTCATTTTTATTAGTATCGAAATATTTATGACAACTGCTACATTCATAATGTCCTTTTATTCCATTATTCTCACATGTTGCTGATACTTCTTCAATCCATGTACCATAGCTATGACCAGTAACATTAATAATTATATTTTCTAATGATTTGCTACCATTTTCATCTTTATAATTCTTATTACATTTAATACAATGATAGTATTCAATATTTCCATCTTCTTCACATGTAGCTTCTTTTCTACTTACATGTTCCATTTGATGTTTATGATCTAATTTTTCTATCAATGTATTTTCATTACGTTTACTATGGCAAACACTACATTCTTCATGCTTTGTACCAGTTGCGTCTTCTGTTGGTTCAACATCGATTATCCAAGTATAACTATGTACTGATTCATTTTCTTTATGATTGCAGTTTTTACATTCGTGATAATGTCCATTTTCATCATATGACCATTCATCTTTGTAATCATGTGGTAGTTTTGCTATTTCTTTATATGTTGAATAATCACAACGGCTACATTCATCATATGCTTCATGACCAACACTTGTACATGTTGCTTCTAATCTTTCATGATGAGTTAAATCATGGCCTAGTTTATTTATTACTAAGTTACTTATTTCTTTTTTATTATTATTATTGAAATATTTATGACATCTACTGCACTCATAATGACCTTTTATACCATCTTGCTCACATGTTGCTGGTATTTCTGCAATCCATGTACCATAGTTATGAGAGGCTTTAATAACAACTTCATATAATAATTTATTACCATTTTCGTCCTCGTAATTCTTATTACATTTAATACAATGATAGTATTCAATATTTCCATCTTCTTCACATGTAGCTTCTTTTCTACTTACATGTTCCATTTGATGTTTATGATCTAATTTTTCTATCAATGTATTTTCATTACGTTTACTATGGCAAACACTACATTCTTCATGCTTTGTACCAGTTGCGTCTTCTGTTGGTTCAACATCGATTATCCAAGTATAACTATGTACTGATTCATTTTCTTTATGATTGCAGTTTTTACATTCGTGATAATGTCCATTTTCATCATATGACCATTCATCTTTGTAATCATGTGGTAGTTTTGCTATTTCTTTATATGTTGAATAATCACAACGGCTACATTCATCATATGCTTCATAGCCAATACTAGTACATGTTGCATCTAATCTTTCGTGATGTACTAAATCATGACCTAGTTTGTTGATTGTTTTATATGTTGTGTAATCGCATCTTGTACATGTATCATACTCTTCATGACCATCTTCTATACAAGTAGGTTCTAATTTTTCATGATGTATTAAATTGTGCCCTAGCTTATCTATTACTAAGTTTCTTATTTCATTTTTATTAGTATCGAAATATTTATGACATCTACTACATTCATAATGAGCTTTTACTCCATCATTTTCACATGCCGCTGGTACTTCCTCAACCCATTCTTCATAAGCATGCCCGATAGATTCAATATAAATATCATTATAGCTTTCATTACATAATGAACATGTATGCTTTGTATATCCTTTTTCTGTACATGTTGGATTAATAACTTCAACAATATTATAATTATGATCTAATCTATTAATTGTTTTTGCTTCAATTAATTTATTACATTTAATACAATATCTTCCAAGTATTCCATAATTATTACATGTTGCATCTAATATTGTTTCAAAATCTTTTAATTCATGTTCACATGTTAATAATGCAGAACTTCCACTATTTCTTTCTTCTATTGTTTGAATATGATTGCATTCACTACATTGGTAATAGAATCCTTCATCACCTTCATATCCAAAGAAGATATTCAATAATCTTTCAATTAACCATTGTAGCCATGTTTTATTTACTTTCTTTTTAACATAATTATGGTTAGCCATTGAAAGTGTTTCAGTAGTTTTATTTTGACAAGTTGAGCATTGATATTCAACATTTCCCTCACTTGTACATGTTGAAGGAATTTTATTAATTACTTGATAATTATGTCCAAGCGCAGGAATTATTTCTTCTTCATTATAATTACATCTACTACAAATATGATGTCTTAAACCATCATCTTCACAAGCTGCATTTGTATCTATAATCCAATCATTATATGAATGTCCTAATTTACTTTTAATATTAGTATGATATTCATGATCGCAAATGCTACAAACATATTTATCATAGCCTTCAGTTTCACAAGTTGGTGAAATAGTTGTTAAAACATATTCATGGCCATTATTTAAATGTGACCACATTGAATATAAATTAATATCTTTAGTAACAGTCATGTTTTCAACATAACCATCCCATCCCATAAATGTATAACCTTTTTTAGTAGGATTATTAGTTGGTAGTACTATTTCATCACCATAGTTATAAGTTTGACTATAAAGTTCATTATTATCATAGTCAAAATATCCAACAGTAATAATGTTATCTACTTCCTTCATTATTGCTTTAGCAGTAATATTTTTTGTTGATGTTGCTGGAATATTATCAACAATTCCATCATCATTAATATCCCATCCAACAAACACTAGTTTTTTATTATCTTTAATTACATCCTTAACATATGGTTGACGAATTACTGTGTTAACAGAATAATAATCACTTGATATCAAGTTATTATTCATATCATAAAAGTTTGCATTTATCCATTCACCTTTATAATATACTTTATTTCCATTATTCCATCCTTTATAATAAACATCCCATAAAGCAGTGTCCTCTTTACTATTTTCAACATAAATATTTATGTCTGTTAAATTAACAAACTGATAAGTATCAACTATTTCAAAACCATCTAGCAAAATAACATTTTTTAAAGTAATTGGCATTTCATACCCAAAGTATGTAAATGATATAGGCCAGTCTTTTTGTGTCCAGCATATAGAAATTGTTTCAATATTTGGTGTCATTGTATTTGAAAAGATTCCAACACCAAAAGTTGTATTACTATTTAAAATTGAAACTGATTTTAACATATTACATTCATCAAATGCATCATTAGATATTGATTTAACTTCTTTTGGAATTGATAAATATTCTATATTTTTGTCAACTTTTATTAAATTATTATCAATCAATAACAATCCATTTCTCCAATTTACTTTATCATTGCAGTAAGCTGTATCATCAAATACTCTTTTTCCAATTCTAATAGAATTGCTATTTATGCATATTTCACTTAAATTTTTGCAATTTGCAAAAGCATCATCATATATTTCAAGACTTTTTGCTAAAATTTTCAAATTGTTAAGTTTAATGCAATAATTAAAAGCATCAAATTTTATTAATGTTACATTTTGTGGAATAGTAACACTTTCCAAATTAGTACAATCATAAAAAGCATAATTGCCAATTGTCGTTACATTTTCTGGAATTTCAATGTTTTCTAAGTCAAAAGAATTAGAAAATGCATGATCTGATATTTCTGTAAAAGAACTTGGTATTATTACATTTTTAGCGCCATTAAAATAATATAGTTCGTATTCTTTGCCATTAATTTCACTTGGCAATATTACTGTTTCCAAATCTCCAAAATATGCTATTAACTTATATTTACCTGCTTCATTCATAAATCTAAATTGATTATTTGTTTCAATAAATTCAATTTGATTATCATTTAAATATCTTATACTTCCATTTTTTTCAATTATTTTTTTTGCATAATACGCAATCATTCCATTTTCATAGGAATTAAAGTTTAAAAGTAATTCGCTTAAGTTCCTGATTTCATATAATCTAGAGCATTGATAAAAAGCGTTATCTTCAATACTTATTATGCTTGCAGGAATAATAATACTAGCAAGTTTAGTGCAATTATCAAAGGCAGAATTGCCTATACTAGTTACATTATTTGGTATGTTTATTTTTTTTAAATTGTAACAATACCAAAATACTCCATTACTAATTTCTAATAAATTATCTGGCAAGTTTATTTCACATAAATTACTGCAGTGACTAAAGGCATAATTACCAATCACATTAACATTGCTTGGTATATCTATTTTTTCTAAGCTACAGCAATCTGAAAAAGCATAATTACCAATATTTTCTAAAGAATAAGGTAATTGAACATTTTTCAAATTAATACACTTTTCAAATGCTGAATCTTCAATACTTTTTAAAGGGCTTGCTATTGTTAAACTTGTCAATGAGTTACAATTTTCAAAAGCATTATTGCCTATTGAATAAATTGTGTCTCCTTCAATAACTACATTTTCTAAACTTGTACAATTATAAAATGTTTTGCTTTCTATTTTTGTGATTTTAGAATTTATTTTTATTTGTTTTAAACTGCTACAATTGTTGAACACTTCAATGCCAATATGTTCCAAATTACTTGGTATATTAGCTTCGACTAAACTTGTACAATTATCAAAAACATTATCACCAAGTTTAATTATACTATTTGGCATAACAATAGTAGTTAAATTTTTACAATTTATGAATGATTTATCACCAATTTCAATAATTCCATCATTTAATATTATTTGATTTAAGTTTTCACAATTCGCAAATAATTCATTTTCAATTTTTGTCAATAAAAGTGGCATATTCACATTTTTCAAAGCATAACAATTTGCAAATGCCTCTTCTCCAATTTCATTTATAGTATTTGGCAAAGAAATGTTACATATTTTTTGACAATTCTTAAATGCTAATCCTCCAATATAAACCAATTCATTCGGAATATTAATGTTCAGTAAACTTTTACAATCTTTAAATGCCGAGTTACCAATTGATTGTATCGTATCAGGTAAGTTAATTTCTTTTAAATTATAACAGCCTTCAAATGTTGAAGAAGAAATCGATGCTATTTCACTAGGAATTGATATTTTTGTTAGATTTATACAATTTTTAAATGCATCTGCATCAATTTGAGAAACATTTGTTGGAATAAAAAATTCACTAATACTTTCACAATTTGCAAATGCTGCAATACCTATTTTCTTTAATCCCACAGGTAACTCAATGTTTTTAAGATTTGTACAATTTTCAAAAGTAGATGAATCAATAACACTAATTTTATCTGGAATTATTATACTTTCTAGCGATGAACAGCCTTCAAAAACACTATTATACATAATTTCCACACTTGAAGGAATCACTACCTCACATAAACTACTACAGCCTTTAAATGCGCATTGCATAATTTCGGTTAAACTGTCTGGTAAATTTATTGATGTTAGACTAGAACAACCAGAAAATACACTAAATGAAATTTGTTTAACACTATCACCTATGTCAACTTTCATTAATCGTTTACAGTTGATAAAAAGATTTGGCTCAATATATTTTAATTCTTTTGGCAACTTTACTTGCTTTAAGTTTGAGCAATCGCCAAATGCATAAGCACCAATAGATATTACTGATTCTGGGACATCTACACTTTCTAACAAGTCACATGATCTAAATGCTGCACCACCTATTTCAGATAAATTCGCATTGCTTAAAAAAGATATTTTTTTAAATTTCTTTCCACTAGCAGCACATTTTCCTATTATTGTAGTATCACTTGGAATAATCAATTCAGTTTCAATTGAAGAATTAACATATACCAATTCTTTTGTATTGCTAGCAAAAATCAATCCATTATCACAATAATATTTTTTATTATTAACTGAAACTGATAATTCAAGTTTAGTACAATTAAGAAACATTGAACCATTTATTTTTTCAACGTTTTTTCCTATGAAAAGTGAATTTAAGTTTCGACATTCTGAAAATGCAGAAGTTCCAATTGATTGTAAACTATCTGGTAAATTTATTGATTTTAAATTTACGCAATCAGAAAATGCATATTCGCCTATTTCTTTAATTGTATTTGGAAGAACAATTTCTTCTAGTATCGTAGAATTTTTAAATGCATTTTCACTAATTATTGTAAATCCATCAGGAATAATTACTTTTTTAACACCGTTCAATTCGGAAATAATATATGATTCTCCATTTATTAAACTTGGCAATTGTACTTCTTCATTTGTCCCAAAATAGTTCGTTAGTTTATATATCCCATTTTCTTTTACAAATCTAAACCCATCACTTGTTTCAACAACTATTTTGTCTGGATTATATTCTGGTGAATAACTAATCGTACCATCTTTATTCTCTATTATACTTGCATTACATGCAATTGAGCCATTATCATAAGAATTGAATTCAAGTTTCAAATCACTTTTATTAATTATTTTGTAAATATTGCAATTTGAAAACGCATTTTCTTTTATTGCTAAAATGCTTGCAGGTAGTTCAAGTGTACTAATTGAAATACAATTATAAAACGCCCCTTCTCCTATTTCTTGTATACTATTATTTAATATTATGTTTTTTAAACCTATGCATTCCGCAAAAACACGTTCATTAATGATAGTTAATTTTTCTGGAAGTGTTATACTTATTAAATTACTACAGTTCTCAAAAGCTTGCATACCAATTTGCTCGACATATTCTATATCTATTGATTGTAATGATGTACAAGAATAAAAAGCTAATCTTCCTATTTCTTTGACATTTTGTGACAAATTAACATATTTTAAACTGCTACAACCACTAAACGCAAATGCGTTTATATTTGTGACACTATTTGGTATGCTAATACTTGTTAAGCCACTGCAGCCTGAAAATGCACACTCTCCAATAGAAAATACCTTATCTGGAATAATTATATTTTTTAAACTAGTACAATTATTAAATGCATATTCTCCAATACTTGTGACACCAGTTGGAATTTCAACTTTTTCTAAGTTATAGCAATTTTTAAATATACCATTTTTAATACTAGTTACATTTTCTGGTATTTTTATATTTTTTAAACTAGTGCAACCACTAAATGCATAATCTCCAATATCTATTATACTATTTGGAATGTTGATACTTTTTAAATTACAACATCCCTCAAATGTCCATGGTTCGATACTAGTTATACTTTCTGGTATTGAAACATATGTCAAATTTTTGAATTTTGCAAAACTAGGTAAAATAGTTATACCATTTTTTATTTTTAATTCACCACTAATTCCTTTGCCAAAACATGCATCTTCAAATTTATCGTCAAAAGCTATTTCGTTAGTTAACTCATACATAGCTGTTGTTTCATAAAAAGCATATCTACTAATATATACAACGCTATGAGGAATATTAATAATTTCTAAATTTTCACACTTATTAAATCCACCAACACCTATTTTTGATATTCCTTCATTTATTGTTACTTTCTTTAATGATTCAGGTACATATGTATTATTTGCTTCACTACTTCCTGCTCCAAATATATATCCAAGCCAACTTATTTCATCATTTTCAAAACTTTTTCCAATAAACGGTAACGTAATTTCTTTTAATTCATTACAATCATAAAATGCTCCAAGTCCAATTACTAGTTCTTTTTGTTTAGCATTACTAATATAAACCTTATTTAATTTGCTTCCTGCAAAAGCATAATTATCAATATCAATTACACTATCAGGCACAACTAAAGTAGTTATTCCTGTATATGCAAAAGCATATTGATAAATACCCTTTAAATTATTATTTTCAGATATAGGTAATTTTGTTAAGCTTTTACAACCGTAGAAAGCAAAGTCAGATATTTCTACAATACTATCAGGTATTATAATATTACTTAATTTGCTACAATTATAAAAAGCCCCTTCATAAATTCCAGTTAGTTTATTATCTTTTTCAAACGAAAAACTTTCTAAGCTTTCACAATTCGCAAAGGCATAGTAATCAATGCTTACTACACTACTAGGTATAGTTATTTCTTTTAGTTTTTTGCTATCATAAAAAGCTCTATAACCAATTGTTAATAAGTTAATATTATCTTCAAAAGTTACATTACTTAATGATGAGTTTTCAAAAGCACCAAAACCTATTGTTTCAACATCTTTATTTATAATATATGATCCTTCTTTATTAGCAGGATATGCTATTAACTTTTTACCATCTTTACTAAATAATACACCATCAATATCTTTATAATATAAGTTATCATTTGAAACATTATATGCTTTTAAGTTTCTTAATCCAACTAATGAATATTCTCCAATATATGTAACATTACTTGGAATATTAATAGTTGTTAAGCTAGTATTATAAAAAGCATTAGCATGAATTTGTAAATTATCTACATCACTTAATACTACATTAGTTAATGATGTACAATCTCTAAATGAATTATCATCTATATAATTAACACTATTTGGTATTACAATATCAGTTATTTTACTACTAGAAAACATGTGCTTTGAAATATTAGTTAATAGAATTTCTTCTTCAAAATTAATACTTTCAAGTCCTGATTCATAAAACATATAGCTTCCTACACTAACTAATGATCTTGGAAGAGTAATTACTTTTAAATTACTAGTAAATGCAAAAGCATATTGTTCAATTCTTTCAAGATTACTATTGCTTTCAAAGGTTATTTTACTAATATTTGATTTTATAAAAGCATTATTTCCTATAAATGTTACACTACTTGGTATGTTAATTTCTTCTATTTTACTATATGCAAAAGCATATCTTTCAATAGAATTAATAGTATTTGGTAGAATAATCTTTTTAACTGGTGAATTATAAAAAGCATAACCACCAATTTGACTAATATTACCATTTAAACTAATTGCTGTTAAATCTAATGTTGTTTCATTACCAGTATACTTAATCAAAGCAATTTTATTATTACTTAATTTAGCATATTGGAAATCATTTTCAGTTATTATATCTTTAATTCCTACATAATATCCTTTTATACCATTATCCCAGTTTTCTTGTAATGTTGCTGGTAATACTTCACCTTTAAAGTAAACATCTATATTACCATTACTATAAAATGCATACCGTCCGATATAATTAACACTACTAGGAATATCAATGCTTAATAAATTATTACATTTATAAAATGCATAGCGTCCAATACTTGTTAAATTATTATTTAATGTGATATTTGTTAAATTAGAACAGTTCGCAAAAGCATAGTTTCCTACACTATTTACTTTAGTATTACTTAAATCAATTGTAGTTAAACTATTTAAATTAGCAAAGCCATGAGCTTGAATAGTTTTTAGATTACTTTCTTCTTCAAAAATAATTGAATTTAAGCTTTTACAGCCATCAAACATAAATGAGGGAATTGTGTCTACTTTACTATTTCTAGCAAAATTTATTTGAGTTAGATTATCACAACCTGAAAAAGCATATTGTGAAATTGTTGAAACATTACTAGGAATAGTAAATGAAGTTATTCCACAATTTGAAAATGAAGCAAATGATATTCTTGGAAGCTTACTATTATTAGTAAAGTTAATGCTACTCAAATTGTAATCATATGAAAATGCATAGCGTCCTATTAATGTTACATTATCAGTAATATTAATAAATGATAAGTTGCTTACATAAGCAAAAGCATATTCATCTATTTTCTCAAGATTTTCTGATAGATGGATATAGCTTAAATTATTTGAACCATAGAATGCGTATCCTCCAATTTTTTTTGTACTATTATTAATTGTGTAACTATATATTTTCTTCCCTGATGGATATTCAATTAATATTTCTTTGTTTTTTGAATAAACAACACCATCTATAGAGACATAATTCTTATTATTTGTTTCTACATATATGTTTTCTAAATTATTACATGAAGCAAATGCACCTTCTCCAAATGATGTTAAACTACTTGGAATAGTTACTTCATTTAAATTAGTTTCAGAAAATGCGAAAGAGCCTATATTTGTTAAAGAATTAGGTAAACTGATATTACTTAATGAATAATTATAAATAAATGTTTTTTCGCCAATTGACTTTAAAACACTATCTTTATCAAATGTTACTAAGTTTAAATTGTAATTTAATGAAAATGCACCATCACGTATTTCAACTACATTTTTTGGAATAGAAACATTTTGCAAATTACAACTTGCAAACGCTGATTTATCTATTAATACTAATTTTGAATTATCTTCAAATGTTACATTTTTTAATACAAAGCACTTTTCAAAAGCTCCAAAATCCCCTCCTAAAATATATTGGATATTATTAGGAATTACTACACCTTCGAGTGATGTGTTATATAAGAAAGCTCCACTTGGAATATTATTTAATCCATGGCCTATTGTTAGTTCTTTTAAGTCATAACAATAAGCAAAAGATAACTCTCCAATTTCTTTTACACTATCAAGAATATTTAAACTTACTAATGAGCTATTAATGAATGCTGCATTACCAATGCTACTTACTTTATTTAAATTGATATTTTCTATTTTTGAGCAAGCAAAGGCATATGGTCCAATAATACTTGTTTTATCTAATACTTTAAATTCTTTATCATTTTTATTAGCAGGATATGCAACTAATATGCTTCTTGTTTTATTATATAAAATACCATTATCACTAATAAATGATTGATTTCCTTTTTTTACATTATATGATGTTAGCATTCTACATCCGTAAAATGCTGAACCGTTTAAATAAGTCACATTCTTAGGCACTTCAAAAATAAACAAATTACAGTTAGTAAAAGCAAAATCACCTATCTTTGTTAAACTACTATTATCACTTATTATTATTTCACTTAGTCTACTATCGTTACTAAATGCATATGAGCCTAACTCTTTTACACCATCAGGTATTGTCATTGATACTAAATTTGAACAATCACTAAATGCTTGCATTCCTATATTATTTAATTTATTAGGTAAATTAACTTCTCTTATTCTACTATTTCCACTAAAAGCAAAATCCCCAATTGAAGTTACATCCTTATTTTCTATCTTATTTGGTATTGTTATATATCTTCTATGTCCTGTATATGAACGTATTTCAATTGTGTTATCAGGTAATGTTACATAAGTATAAGGTACTACATCATCTTCATTACCCCATAAGGCATATAATGTTAAATCACTTGAAAAAATATCATTATAATAATTTAATTCATCGATTAAATTAATATCGTAATACCAGCCATCAAATACAGCATAATTTCTTTCTACTTCTGGTATATCCTGTAAAGTATGATTTCTAATAAATACCTTTTTAATATCATCAACTTCATCTGTTAATGTATCAAATGTTACTGTTCCTCTTTCTTCAAGCAATAAAGCACTTAAATCTAATGCTCCATAGCCATAATAATAATCCTTTCCTTTGCTTCCTAAATCATATGATGAGGCATATAATAGCTCACATACATCCTTAAACTCCATTTTATAGTTTTGCTGACGAAGTAAAGCTATACTTGCAGCAACTATAGGAGAAGCAAATGATGTACCATCCATTATTTTATATGAATTATTTAATGATGTGGTATATACAGTTCCTGGGGCTACTAAATCAGTATTTTCTCCAAAGTTAGAGTAAGATGCTAATTCATAGCTACCATTAGCTAATGCGCCAACACCAATTACATTTTCATCAGCTGCTGGATATGTTAAAGAAGATGTTGCTTCATTTCCAGCTGCAGCTACACAGATTATATCATTATCGACTGCTAATTTAGCAGCATCTTTATACACATTAGAGTTTCCACCAAATGACATATTTACTACATCAACATTTCGTTCTATTGCATAATATAATCCAA
The DNA here is from genome assembly GCA_934215405.1 of uncultured Bacilli bacterium. Classification (GTDB taxonomy): domain Bacteria; phylum Bacillota_I; class Bacilli_A; order RFN20; family CAG-631; genus CAKPXW01. The sequence goes on from CAKPZU010000031.1 coordinate 15,917, forward strand.
ATACTAAATCAGATGAACGATAAAATTGCCCATTAGGTTTACATTTTGCTTTAATAACTAGCAAATTAACATTTGGGGCAATTCCAACTATTCCTGTTCCATTAAAACTTGAAGCAATTACTCCAGCTACTGCCGTTCCATGGCCAACTTCATCTTCGATTAATGAATAATCATAATTTCCATTACTATCTTTATAATCTTTTATTATTTTATCTTCAGTAGCATTATATGAATACTCAGATATCTTTCCAACAAATTCACTATGGTCAGTATCTATTCCTGTATCAATTATTGCAACAGTAATATTATCACCCATATAAGAATTCCAAGTATTCTTCATATTTAAATAATCAAGATATGTTTGCTTATTATATGAGTCATCATTTATTGTACTATTGTAAAATGGTCTTCTTGGTAAATGTTCTTTAGTTACTTCTTCAATTTCTGATGTCTTTGCATACATATTTAGTGAAAAATCATCAAGTAAATCTATATTTTCTTTATTTTCATAAATACTTTTAACATCGACATTTTCAGGAAGCGTTAATGTAGCATAAGTACCACTTTCATTTATTCTTAATTTAGCATTTAGTCTTTTTGCTATATCTTCAGCCTTCGTTTTATTTGTATTAGTTAAAACGATACTTTTTGTATCATACATTCCTTCATTTATTTTAAGTTCGTTTAATGCTTCATCAATTCTATCGTTTGTTTTATTTTGTTTAAAAACTAATGTTATTAAACATGCAAAACTAGCAACTAATATTGTACTAATAATTCCAATACTACATTTCTTTGATAAACTTTTTTTCATAAATAAGCCTCCTAGTTAAAATAACTAATTGTATTTATAACAATCTATTCCTTTTGATAATCAATATCCTGCCATGTAAATTTTTTACATCTTATATATAAAGAAGTCCTTTCAAAATCTGGATAAATTGTATTAGGTTGTACACCCATTAAATCTAAATCTCTTAGAATTTCTTTTTTACAATCTTTGTCTATAATAATTTTACAAACACATAAATCTTCTAATTTTTTTACTCCATGTTCATAATCAAGTCCAAATATTGCAAAAAATCCACTTTGTGTTTTCATTCTTATATTTGATTTATTTGCTTTTACTATAAAACAATCTAAAATATCCTGCCCAACAATTGCAGTTTCAAATGCTGGATATTCTCCTCTTATTTCATGTAAGAATTTCTTCATTGAATCATTAAAAGCAATTTGTTGATCATCAATGACTCCATTGTGAGTTTTACAAAATTCTTTTATTTCATTTTTAACTTTATCATTCAAGACAGGTAAACATGCAAGCATTAATGCTCTATCGCTATTGTGATGTAAAACATTTTTCTTTTTCTCTTTAAATACAAAAACTTGACCATCTGCATCATTATGTTTTTGCTCACATGCAAAGTAAAGTGATGTTAAAATGTTATTAGATAAATCAAGTAATCTTGTTGGAAGACCATAGTGTTGCATTTTAGCAAGAGTACTTAAATGCTCTTTTGTGTTAAATTCTTCTGGATATTCAAGAATTAGTGAATGATATGCTTCATCTTCTTTACAACTTTTTTCAAAAAGTATTCCTGGTCTTAAATCATAACTACAATCACTTACACCTCTATAAAAAAGTTCTTCATCATCTTCTAAAAAATCCGAATATTTTTTGATAGCATCTAAATATTCATTAAATGCGTGAATATAAACACTATCCATAAATTATCTCAACTTTCGTTATTACATATTGTTTAGAATTATCATTTTTCTTATCTGGTTTCAAATTAGAAGTTTCTGTTTTAGTTTTATTAATTTCATCACTTGCCTTCAAATCAGAATTTTTATTTTTCTCTTTTTTTTGTGCAACACTTTTTGTGCTTTCCACAAAATGCACCTTAAGAGTTTCTTTAGAATGCATGCTAATAAAGTTAAATAATGATTCATTTTTGATTGTGAAAATTAACTTTTCAATCAATAACAACTTCTTATTTTTATTAGTAGTTTCTTCTATACATAATACTTTATCACTCCATTGAGTTGGTTGACTATTTTTAAACTCTACATTAAAAATATTAGTAATCTTAGTAGTGCGACTACTATTCTCAATAGAAATGCTTTTTACTTTACCTTCAAAAAAATATTTCATAATTATCTCCTTTATTTTCCCTCATAAATTATATTATTTTATAATTCCAAACCACTTTATATTTTGAAGAATACCAATCATTATTCCAGCAACTATCCCAATTGTTTGGTTTATAGGATGTTTCACAATAAATAATTAAATTATTACAACTTATAAATACAGTAGAGCCCATATGTGTTACACTTTTTGGTATAATAAAACTTGTTAGACCAGTACAGCCATAAAATGCAGAACTTCCGATACTTATGACGCTACTTGGTATTTCTATACTTGTTAAACTACTACAATTACTAAATGCATAGCTTCCTATACTTGTGACACTATTTGGAATTAGTGTTTCTTTGCATCCAATTATTAAGGTATTTGTTGATGTTTCTATTATTGCATTACAATTTTCTCGATTATCGTATATTTTATTGTTTGCATCTATTTTTATACTTGCTAAACTACTACAGCCTGAAAATGCGTTAATTCCTATATTTGTAACACTGCTTGGTATTTCTATACCTGTTAAACTACTACAATTGCTAAATGCATAGCTTCCTATACTTGTGACACTATTTGGAATTAGTGTTTCTTTGCATCCAATTATTAAGGTATTTGT
>CAKPZU010000032.1 GCA_934215405.1 uncultured Bacilli bacterium
GGATTTAAGAAGTTTAGCTTAAAGTCACTATTAAAGTTATTGAATCCTAACTCATTAGCAACTAAGTGATTATCAACCACTTCTTCCTTATTACTTTCTTTATTGAAAAACTTTTTCTTATAAATACTTACTACATCTTGATTTTTATTATTTTTATTTAACGTTATTCTATTCACTTAAATTTTCTCCTTTTCCTTAAATATCTAATAAAAATTTTTTTAACATAAAACTATTTAATTACAACTAATAAAGCTTTATTCTTATCTTAAGAAGCATCTTTTTCACTAATGATTTCATATGCGATGCATTATTCCTCCTTCATTATATAAACAAGCTGTAATTTGATGTTTTTTAAAAAATAATTAAATATAGCAATATTTGGCAGTAAAAAAATAAATCGCACCTGTTGCATGTTTACTCCAGAAAAGTTGCAATAAAGACACAATTTGTTATTTCTGTGTCTTTTATTTTTGTAATTAACTTTTTTACAAAAAAAGTCAAATTGTAGCTTGTTTATATAATGAAAGGCGCTAATAAAAATCTATTTTTAGTTCTTTCTATATCAAAAGAAAGGAGGTGTGATTAATACAATGAGTAAAAATCACTCTAAACATTTATTTGAAGTATTTAAAAGCACTGTAAAACTGCGATGTAAAATTTGTATTTTTATATAGGCATTAGTAATTAACAAAGGAGAAATAACACATACAAAAGGGAAAAGAAAAATTTAATAAATTTAGTAATTGTATATAAAAATAACCTTAATGATAATAGTTCTATAATACTTGATATATATGATAATATTGCAGGTTTATTTTGTTCAGTAAAATCAAGAGTTCACAAAGATGATATAAGTGACTTTAGTCAAGATTTGTTTTATTCGACATGTCGTTTACTTAATAATTTTGAAATAAAATACATAGATGATGTACTTCAAAAATTAAGTTATGACGAAATTAATTATTTAGCTTCTATAGATGCACCTTTAAAAGAAAGACTAGTTTTAAATGAGAAATGCTTTATTAGGTGCTTAAAGATTAGTTACAACCATACTTACTTGAATTATATAAAAGGAAAAGAAAAAAGAAATAAAATTTTATATTTTGATAATATTGAAAAGCTAAACAAATAACTAATTATGCTTAGAATCATCTATTATCTAAGGCTTTATAGAATTTATAAAAGCATTATTAAATTAAGGATTTTTCTTAGTTGTTTTAATTATTAATTATTTTTAAAAGAAAGGAATTAAAAAAATGGAAAACATAATTAACGAATTTATAAATAGTGATGTAATAATAATATTTTTAGCTTTTTTAAACAATATTTTAACAGCATTAATAAAATTACCTATAAAAAAGCTATCAACAAATAAAAAAATAACTAGATTTATAACATTTTTACCAATTGTTATTGGTCTAGCTATTGCTCTTTTATATGTTTATTTAAAAAATAAGCAAATTGTTTTTAATGAAGAGCTATTAAACATGTGGTTTAATAATTCATCATTTAGTTTAGCTTTATATGCCTTTGAAGAAAAGTTTTTATTTAATAGTGAAGCAAAGGATTATGAAAAAGAAATAAATGATAATCAAGAGCTATTAGATGAAATCAAAAAAATAGTAGTTAAAAGAAATAATATCGATGAAGAAAAAATAATTTTAAGAGGAAAGAAACATGAATAAATTAGAACTAACAGAAAACAAATATTTAGGGAAGCTTATCGTTTTTGAAGGTGTTGATGGTGCTGGTAAAACAACAATGATAAGTCTTACTTATCAGTATTTAAAGGAAAAATATCCAGATAGAAATATTGTATTATTAAAGCAACCAAGTGAAAGAGCAAGAAATAGTGAATTATTTAAAAAAATGATGTTTGATAAAGATCATGAAGATATCAATTATAGAGCTGTACAATTATTAACATTATCTGATAGAATTCAGCAAAATAGTGAAATAATAATACCTTTATTAAAGGATAATGCCATTATAATTTGTGATCGTTATCTTTATACCTCAATTGCTAATATGAATGGCAGAAATTATAAAAATGAAAACTGGTTTTATGATGCTTGTAAGGAAATAATAAAGCCTGATTTAACTTTTTTAGCCTTTGTTGAACCAGATGTAGCTATTAAAAGAATAAAAAGTAGAGAAAGTGAAAAGAATAGATACTTTGATGAAAAGCTATTATATAGAGCTTCCAATGAATTTTTATTACTAGCAAGTAGTGAAGCAATGACTATTTTAGATACTTCATCCTCTAAATATATTCCTTTTAATAAGATAAAAGAAAAATTAAAGGAGATCGGATTATAGTATGTATAAGCTAGATTATGACTATTTAATAAACATTTTAAAAGGAAAAGATATTGATAAAGATTATATTGTTAAAGACTATTATTCATTATTAGGTTTTATTTTAGTTAATAAAATTGGAGGTTATTTTTATAATCAATGCTTAAAGTTTGATATAAAGCTACCAAAGCAAATACAAAGTGCTTTATTTTTAACATATTCATCTTATAAAGTAAGAAATAACATTTTAAGAAAATTCATTTATAAGCTATCATATGAGCTTGAAGCAAAGCATATCATTCATGCCTTTTTAAAAGGAAGTATTCTTTCAAATAGCCATTTACTTGATTATAAAACATGCATATATGATATTGGAGAAAGGGTTTCTAATGATATTGATATATTAATATCAGCTTCTGACTTAACAAAGGTAGAAAAAATACTTACGAAACTAAACTTTAAACAAGGGTATTATGATTATAAGAAAAATAAAATAATCTTATTTAGTAGAAAAGAAATAATTAATAGAAGAATTAATCGTGGTGAAACTGCACCATTTATTTTAAAAACATCTAATAAAATTGTTCCATTTATTGAAATAGATTTGAATTTTTCAGTAAACGAAACAGCAAATGATACCTTAAGTAATAAGTTATTAAATAATACCATTGCTTATTTAAGTATTAAAAACACCTATATTCGTTCATTAAATAAATATGATTTTGTAGTTTTCTTAATCATGCATGCTTATAAGGAAATGAATGTCTTATTTATGATTAAGCATAATAAGGATTTATTACTATATAAATTCTTGGATTTGTATTTATTATTAAAGGATATAAATTTATTAACCTTATATAATCTAATTGTTGAATACAATATCGAAAAAGAAGCAAAATTGGTTATTCAAGCAACAGCTATTTTATTTAAGTGTGAAGCTTTAACTAATTATTTAAATAATTTTAACTGTGATGAAAAATTAATAATCAAAGATTATGAAAATAAGAAAAACTATATTTTTACTAATAGTATACAAGAAAGAATTCTTAACTTTAATAACTTAAAGTATTTAAAGGAAATTGATTATGAATAATGTTGAAAATAGATACATTAGTTGTGTTGAATATTATATTTTATTAGCCTTAAAGGATAAAAAAGATATTTCATCAATGTATTATGAAAGCTATAAATCAGCTTTTAATATTTATAATTACTTTAATAAAGCCCATTTTAATTTTACTTTATATGATGATATAAATAAAATTCAAGAAACATTAATAAAGCATAAGTTGTTACATTATAAAGTAAGTAAAAAAATATTATTAAAAGAATTTTCAAATGATAATTGTATTCCTTTATTATTAGTAAATGAAACATTCTTTAATAAACGTAAATATAAAACATTAAGAGATGATCATTATATTTTAATAAAAAATGACAATGGCTTAGCTTTATATAATAGCTATCCTATAAGCATAGAAAAAATTAGCTTAGAGGAATTAATAGATATTTATGATAATAAATCTCTTTATTATTATTTATCTTTAGATAAAAAAATTAATATAAACAAGATATATAAGCTTTTTAAAAAAATAATTAAAAAAGAAAAATATCAAGAAATAGATTATAAAATGGTTTTTATAAATTATGAATTGCAATCATCATTTTATATTTTAAAGGTCTTAAGATATCGTTTATATGATTTATGTAACTATTTTAAAAAAAATGGCTTTAATGTTAGTAATACATTATTAAATACAATAAATGAAGCCTCATTATTTTATAAAGATAGCTTTATTAAAATAGCGATGCTTTTAAATAAAAAATATGATGATAAACAAGAAATATCATTATTAATATCTCATTTGAATGAATATGAAAAAAGAATATATAGCTTATTAAGAAAGGATTTTTTAAATGAAAAGAAATGAAATAATAAATAAATTAATTGAATGTATTAAAAGTACAAATACACATTGTAATAACATTACATTAGATAGTGCTTTAAGTGAAGATTTAGGATATGATAGCTTATTAATTGTTGACTTATTAGTACAAATTGAAGATACCTTTAATATCTCTTTATTTATGGAAGATATAAGTATTAATAATCTTGTAACTGTTAATGATTTATTAAAAGCTATAATGAGGGCTATAAATGATGAAACTCTATGATTTTTTATTAAAGCATATTAATAAGCATTTAAATAAAATAGCTTTTATTAATAATAATTTAACATATAAGGAGCTACTACAAATAATAAATAAAAAGAAAAATGATTATTTAAAGAAGAATAAAATTATTATTTGTAAAAGTAAAAATAAAATAGATTTAGCTATTGAAATTTTAGCTATTTTAGCAAGTAATAATATACCTTTAATTGCTAATGAAAAAATAATAAATTCCTTAAAGGAAGATAAAAAAAGCTATCAGGATTTAGCCTTTATAGTTTTTAGTAGTGGAACTACCAATAAAGAAAAAGGTATTATGCTAAGTGATGAAAATATTATAAACAATATTTTAGGTATAAATAGAATGTTTTCTTTAAAAAACAATGAAAAGAACATTATTATAGTAAGACCACTTATCCATATTTCTGCTTTAGTTGGCGAGCTATTATACTCTTTATATAAAGGATTATCCATTTATTTTTATGAGGATATTTTATTTCCAAATAAAATAAATGAAGCTATTAATACTTATAACATTAATATTTTAGGAACAACACCTACAATATTTAAAAGGATTTATGATTATAAATGTGATTTAGCTTCTTTAAAGCATGTTGTTTTAAGTGGTGAAATATTAAATAGTAAGCTAATTGTAGATTTTTATAATTACTATAATAATATTACTTTTTATAATGCTTATGGAATGAGTGAAAACTCACCTCGAGCAACATATATAAAAGGTAATGATTTAATTACACATTTAAATAGTGTTGGTAAGCCATTAATTAATACAAAAATAGTTATTAAAAATAATGAAATATTGATTAAAGGTAAAAGTTTAATGAAAGGCTATTATAAAAATAAAAAGTTAACTAAAAACAGAATAATAAATGGTTATTTTCATACTAAAGATTGTGGTTATTTTAAAGATGATTATTTATATGTTACAGGAAGAATCGATAATTTAATTATTAAATATGGAGTTAATATATTTCCAGAAGAAATAGAAGAAATTGTTAGAAAATATAAAAATGTTAGTGATTGCTTAGTTTATAAAATAAAAGGTAAGGATACGGATTTAATCGGTTTAAAGGTAGTTGGTGATGTATCTATAGATAAATTAAAGCAATACCTTATAAAAAATCTTGAAGCAATAAAAATTCCAAGTGAAATATCAATAGAAAAAAATTTAAAATTAACAGAATCAGGGAAAATAAAAAGATGAATGATACTATAATAAAGCTTATTAAAAACAAAGTATTATTCGATGAAAAGGTTAATTTAAATACAAAGCTTACTGATTTGAGCTTGGATAGCTTATCATTTATTGAATTATTATTAGAAATAGAAGAAATGTATAAAATCGAATTTAATGATTCTAGCTTATATATTGATAACTATAAAACTGTTAATGACTTAATAAATAAAATAAAGGAGCTTAAAAATGAAAGTATTTGAAGCAAAGCCCTTTAACAAGTATTTTTTAAATGGATGCTTTAAGCACCAATTACTAACAATAATCGATTCTTATAATTTAAATACAAATATATATTTATTAAATAATACCTTTACATTAGAAAATAAAAATAATGAAATAAAGCCAATAGCCTTATATTTTTTTAAATATAAAGATATTTATAAAAAAATTGGCATTAAAGTGCTTTATAAAAAAAGCAAATGCAAGGATAATATTAAATATTTAATTAATAACTTAAATAATAATAAAGTAATAATTATAGCTGTTGATTGCTATAACTTAAAGTATCGAAAAGATTTGTATCACAAAATACATAGCTTTCATTATATTTTAATATACGGTTACAATAAAGATAAGTTTTATGTTGTTGATCAAAATTATATTAATAGTGTTATTTATATAAAGAAAATGGTTTCATTTGCTGAAATAGATGAAGCAATAAATGGCTATATAAATACCTATAAGCATAATAATGAAACAATATTTTATGTTGTTAATAAAATATCCAAATCTGCTTATTTTGATATGAATTCATTTTACTTAAATATTAAAAAAAAGAAAAATAAGCTTAATAATGGAATGAAATTATTATCTTTAAAATTTAATGAAATAAAGGATATTTTATTAAATGAAGCAAAACTAAAGGAAAATATTAATCAAATCATTAAGTTAATAATGATTTTAAGAGGCAATGCTGAAAGTTTTAAATTCAGGGCATCAATTTTAAAAAATAAAGAATTAAGTGAATTATTAAATGAATTAGTTAATAATTACACATTTACATTTGCTATTTTATGTAAATATGAAATGTCAAAAAAATATAATTCTTTAAGCATTAAAAGCTGTATCAATAAATTAGATGAAATATATCTTAAGGAAAGAAAAGCATTAAAAATTTGTTATGCTAGCGTTAAATCTTAAGGATTATTATAATTTTAAAATAATTTATGATACAGATAATGATTTTAAAAATGAAGATGAGTATTTAAATGCTTATATTTATTATGAAAAGAAATATTTTCCTTATGAAATGATATCTGTTTTTGATATGACTTTGCTTTCATCGTTTTGTATATCTTGTAACAAGCAAGAAATAAAAATAAACAAAAACAACATAAGTAAAATTGCTTTTGCTGGAGCCTGTATGATGTTTCATTATGTTGAAAAGGTAAAGATAGTTTATGATGATGATTCATATTCATATTTTAAAATACATTTAGATGATATGGTAAATACTTCCTTAAATTATAAAAAGACTGTCTTTTTAAAACAAAAGGAAGAAATTAATGATATCAAATTATTAAAAAACTTTAAAAATTTAAACAACAATATTAATTATTATATTTATTATGATGTTATTAAAACAAATAAAAACAAAACAATAAAAAGCATTATCTTACCTGATAATGAGCTTATGTATATTTTAGCAATTACATTAATTTAAAAAGGAGAAAAAATGAAACTAGATAATTTATTATCATATTTTAACTATGATAAAACAAAAGAAACAAACAATACTTATATTAAAAAATGCCTTAATGAAAAGGAAAGTTTATTTACATCTATTCCTTTAATTGAAAAAGAAGTAAAAAATAGTAATAATACCTATTATTATCAACATTTTATTATTGACGAAGAAAAAATAACTATTAAGGATAATGAAAATGAAGCAACAATTTCATTTTATGATGATGTAAATATATCGTTTAATTTTGATGGCTTATTAATTAATGCTAATCAAAGTAGCATAAAGGGTGAAATTATTTTAAATAAGCATTATGAAATATTAAGCAATGATAATTATTTAATATTTAACAAAAATGAATATGATCCATTTTTCATAATTGCTCCATTTTATGGTGAAAAGAATAATGATTTAACACCATTAAATATTACTTATTCAATAAGAAATGACAAAGTTGAATTTGAAATAATAAGTAACAATGCTACTTCCTTAAATGTTGAAATAAACTATTATTTAAAGAAATTAATACTTGATAATGTTTTATCTTTTAACGAAAAAGATAAAAATAATGCCTACGCTATTATTGCCTTCTTAAAAGAAAATCAAGATGAGTATTTATTAAGGCTTAACTATACAATGTTTAACGATATAACATGTAAAAACGTTGATAAAGCCTTACTATATATAAAGATATTAAATAAAAGTGATAACTTAAGTATCAAATGCTATAAAAATAAATATTCTTGGTGCTCACATACAACATCATTTAATAATAAGCCTGAAATTGAAGATGAATATGAATGCTTTATTTTAAATGATTATTTAGTTATTGATATAAGCGAATGTATAAATGATTTTATTACAATGACTAATTTAAGTAATGGTGGCTTTAAATTAAAGGTAACAAATGGCTTTTTAACTTTAGCAACGGCTGATTGCTATACATATCCTCTTGTTTTAAAAGTTATAGAGAAGGAGCTAAACTAACATGACTAATCAAATTTATCAATATACACCTATTTATACACAAACAATTAATAACATTGGAGAAGTAACTATTAATTTAATAAAAAATGAAGAAAATTTAATAATTGAATATCCACTTTATGATTCAAATGCTAATAATGGTATACAGCTAAATGCAATATTGATTAACAAAATTTCTTATTTTGAAAATAAACATTATTATTACACAAATCTATCTTCATATGACTTAAGAATTATCATTAGTTTTGAAAATTATGTAAGAGTCTATGGAACTTATAAAGGCTATAAAGTATATAATTATAATTTTGCATTAAAGAAATATGTATCTACAAACGACGAATCATTCATTGAATATGATATAAATAATAGCGATTATATATTACATGATAATAATACAAAATACTACTTTAATCAAAATTTATGCATTTTACGTAAAATTGAATACAATGATGGCACTAAAATCAAAATTGATCGAAATGTAGACTGCAAAATCAATACGATTAAGCGTTATATAAATGATAAGCTCGTTGAATATGTTAAAAGCACTCATACAAATAATCAAATAGTACTTAGTGTTTATAAAGTAAGCGATAATGGTGTTCATAATATAACTTATAAGTATTATTTAAATTATACAAGTAACAGCAATTTTTCTTTTAAAAGCGTCAGCGTTAATGGAATAAAAGAAACGACGCTTAAAAATTTTTATTATATTATTGATTATGACTATGTTTCATTAATTGATAAAAGCAATTCCAGCAATAATTTAACATATGGTTTTAAAAGAGGAAATTGTTGTAACGGCTATATTATTGAATATAAGGATTATAACAATAACAAAATATCATTTTTTAAAAATGATGATTATGTAAAAATATGTAATAACACAAATAATGATTATTTTAATTATTATTTTGATGCTAATGAACGTTTAACACATATTTATGATTCATCAAATGATAGTTATAAAATCATTGAATATAATAATAAAGATGATGTTGTAATTTCAACTTCTAATATAATTTTAAATAAAGATGATAATTTAAATCTTCTTGAAAGCTTTTCAATGTATACTACACATTCATACAATATGAATGGTAGCATAAATGATGTTTTTACTCTTTTATTAATTCCTGATGGAGCTAATAATTTAAAAATAAATGTTGAATTAATTTTTAAAGCAAATAATATTGAAATAGCAAATAATAATGTCTTTACTCATTGCCTATTAGCTAAAAGTGATCTTCCTTATACTTATTCAACATATGCTTTAGCTAGCTTTGATGAAATTGTTGTTAAAATAAATATATTAGGTGGAAGCGTTAATGGTTTTGATTGTAAGCTTTATAATGCTTGCTTATGTGAATGTACTAATAATTCTAACAATGAAGGAATAACCTTATCATATGGTGTAATAAATAGAGCATTCCTAAAAGAAAACAAAATATTAGAAATGATGGATTATCAAATCGAATATGATGATAATAACAATCCTACAAAAATTTCTAATAATGATACAAGATTAGTTACTACCTTCCAATATGATAATAATAATCGCATAGTTAATAAGAAAGTAGTTGTTAATGCATATAATAGCCTCCATAATTATTACGTTTTATCATTTAATAGCGATGGAAGCATTAAAAATGAACAAGTGGCTTTTAAAAATGAAAACGAAGAAGTTATAGAAGATACATACACATCATATAATTCTTTCAATCAAGTAATAAGTGAATCATCTAAGCATGAAAAAAATGTTGATGATATAAATCTAAATAATACTATTTTTAAAACAACCAATAGCTTTAAAGAAGGCAGTTCATTAAAGGTTGATAATATAATTGATTATGAATATTCTGATGATTTAAAAATTAACAAAATTTCATGTAATTATAAAAACAACACAACCAAAAATATAAACTATAACTATAATAACAATAATATGAGCAAAGCTATTTATGATAATTCATATTATGATTATGCATATGATTCCTATAATAATTTATTATCAATCAAATATAAAAATTGTTTATTATTTAAAAACACTTATTTTAATTATATAAATAATGAATCGTTAACTATTAAAACAAATTACTTAAAGGAAAAGGAATATAGTAATGGAAAGTATGTATTTGATTATAATACTAATGATGATGTTAAGCTTACTAAAATATCTTATAAAAAAGATAATGTAAGTAAGGATATTGTTACATATTCATACAATAACGATGATATGTTAAGTAAAGTTGAGGTTAATGATTATTATAATTCATCATATAAATTAACAAAGCTTTATAACTACAATAATGATAACTTATTAATAAATTATTCAACTATGATTGATGATTTTTTAACAAAGCATGAAAGCTATAATAATACCAATATAATACAATTTTCAAATAAAACATTAATTAACAATTCATTTGATTATCAGGTTGAAAAATTTGAAAGTTTTGAAAGCTATATAAGAAAACTAAATACTAATTATATGGTTTCATCTTATAACAAAGAGGTTGAATTTGAGTATGAAAATAATAAATATAAAACTAATTTGATTTTGTATAATAATACTATAGAAAAATCAACACTAGCATATAATATTGATATCTTACATAATCCAAGTAGTATTTTAGGTAATCAAATCTATGAAGATGGTATTCAAAAATATTTATATATTGCTTATTCCAATAATGAACAACGTTATCATTTAACAAACACTGTTTTTTCTTATGAACTTAAAAAAGACAGCCAGTTTACTCTTGCTTTTTCATATAGAGTAAAAGCTGTTAATGGAAATAATATCTTAGCAAGCATTACTTTAATGGATCATGGCATTGTTAAAGATACCATTTATATTGTTTTATCATCATCAGAAGCTGATAAAAGCAGATGTATTTATCTAGGAAGACATGCTGTAGATGAAAATTCTGAAAGAGTAATTATAACACGAGAAACAAATTTATATTATTATGAGCCAACAAATCTTGGTTGGGAGCAATTAATAGTTACTTATAACTCTAATTCTATTAATCTATATGTAAATGGTGAAAGAATTAATAATGCTAACATTACAAAATTTAATTTTTACTGTAACACTATTAACGTTGCTTTTGGTAATACCCTCCCAACATCTACAAATGGCAACGATTTCCAATATACAGCATTTTATTTAGGAAATATTATATTAACTAATGACTATATGGATGAAAGCCAAATAAAAGACATAAATAATGCTTATAAAAAATTAGTACTTAATAAATATAAAGACTATAATAAATATTGCTTTTATAAAGATGAAAATATCTCAACTATTAAAAAGGCTAATAATGTTATTATACCAACATCTACTAAAACGTATATTTCATTTAACAAAACATTAAGTAGTAATACCTTAAAGCCTTTAAAAAATATTTATGCAAGTAAGATATTAAATGAAAACAACGACACATTTGTTTATGATAATGAAAGTAATAGCTATGTTTATAATATTGCTAATAAAATCCTTGAATATGAACTTTCAAATGATGAAACATTTGCTATTTCATTATCATTTAGAAATTCTTTTAACATATCTAATTTATTTAAATTTATTGGAAATATTGTTGATTTATCAATGTCAGTTAATAATGAGTATTTTATCTTAAATGCTGATGATAATATTACTTCAGTTCATATTGCTAATACAGCATGGCACAATGTTTATATATGTGTTAATAAAATTGATAATGACTGTACATGTAATAGCTATCAACTTCGTGTTTATTTTGATGAAGGATTAGTAATTAGTAGAATTAATGATAATCAATTTAATTTTTCAAAATTAATCATTAATGAAGATAAAGCTGATGTTGCTATTAAAATAAGAGATTTATTAATACTTGATTATGTACCTAATATCTTTAATGTGTATGACCTTATTGAAAAAATGGATAATAAAGATAATATTGAATATCAATATAATCAATATGGCTTATTAAAAAGAAGAATTATTAATAATTCATTAACAACAGTTTATGAATATAGTAATGATTCCTTAGTAAAAGAAACAACAAAAGAATTAAGTAATTACTTTATTTCCTATAATTATGATTCTTATAAAAGAGTTTCTTCAATTAATGTTAATAATGAATATAGTAAAAACTATACTTATGATTCACTAAATCAATTAGTAAAGGAAACAATAAATAATACTGATTACAATTATAACTATGATGCTAATGGTAATATGATCTCATTTAGCAATTATAGCTTTACATATGATTCATTAAATAGATTAACAAAAATAAGCAATGATAATAATACTATTGACATAACTTATAATGCTAATAGCTTATTAATGAATAGCTATGGTGGAAAAGAAGTTAAGTTTGAAGGAAAGAAATTAGTTCTATTTGGCAATGTAAGATTTTACTATAATGATAATGGATTGCTAGTAAAAAAAGAAAAAGATGGTGTTAAAACTTACTTTGAATATGATAGCAATAACAACCTAATAAGAATGAAAAAAAGCAATGATTCTGATATGGTATTCCTATATGATAGTAATAACGAATTATATGGATTTAATTACAATAAAAATACATACTATTATATAAAGGATTCCTTAAAAGAAATAAAAGGAATCGTAAATAGTAATAATACAATAGTATATAAATATATTTATAGTGGTTATGGGCTTGAATTACAATGTGATGGAAACTATAATATAAGTGATGATTTTGATAGGAATATAGTTAAAAAGAACCCATTTAGATATAAATGCTATTTCTATGATGAGGATGTTAACTTATACTATTTAAAATCTAGATTTTATAATCCTTTATGTGGTAGGTTTTTAACTGATGATGATGAAGCTTATATTGATGAGTCTTCTTTCATTGGCTTTAACTTATTTACTTATTGTGGTAACGATCCTGTTAATAAATATGATCCAAATGGAAATTTTTGGGATACTGTATTTGATGCTGCCTTTATTGCTTGGGAAATACATGATTTAGTTAATGGTGGATATAAAGATTGGAAAAACTGGGTTACATTAGGAATAGATATTGTATTTGCGGTATTGCCTTTTGTTCCAACAGGAGCAGGTCAAGTAATCAAAGTTGGCAACAAAATTGATAACGCTGTAGATGTAGCTAGTGCTATCAATAAAATTGATAATGTTTATGATATGTCAAAAGTTACAGTTATTGGTAGAAGTATGAATAGAGTAACTGATACAGCAACTTTAATCGGAAAAGCTGATAATTTATATGTTGCTTGGAAAGGCTATGATGCTACTGCAACTGGTTTAAAACGATTGGTTCATAATGGAGTGTCTATGATACATGATGCTAGTTGGATGCTTGGTAAGTTACGAAGTGGATATACAGTTATAGACATTGGTATAACGACTTTACATAAAGGTAGGGGATTATATTATGGAGCTGAACGCTTTGTAATTGCTATATGGAAAACAAGAAACCTTTGGAAGTTACCATTAAATTATTATTTTTAGGAGGAGATTAAATGGATTTTAAAAAAGAGTTTACTGATTTAGCAAAAAAGTATAATTTAAATTATCAATATCAAGATTTTAAAAATTGTTTTGGAGGTAATTGGTGGGTTTATACACATAGCTTATATAACAATTCTGGATGTTTTACAATTCATTGCTTACCTCAAAGAGGTGAAATTGATTTTTACTTTGCTGATAAATTCAGTACTGATAGAAATGAATTGTGTGAAAAGCCAATTAATGTATACGAAACTGAAAGAGAAATTTGGAAAAATAATGCTAAAATATGGTTCATTAAAAATCCTTTTTATTACCTGAATCAAGATAACGTAATTAAAACACTAATAGAAGTAATTAAGATTTCAATAGAAAAAAACAATGAATTTTTTGGAGTAAAAATTAATTGATTGATTTTGATATCTTATTTATTTTCATAGAAAATATTGGTTTATTTTTTGTAAAAGTTTAATGTGAATATTTCTGATTTAAATGCATATGCACAATGGATTACTGGTGATAAATACTTTTTTGTTGGTGTAGGACATAATTCTAATTTAATTACCACATACTTTTTTAAAACAATTAAATATGCTAAATATTTATCATTGTTATAAGACTAGGAGGTATCATTATGTATATTAAAAAAGTTCTTGAATATGTTTATAATTATGCTGAATATATCGTTACTGATGGTAGACATGATGTGAAATGTGTATGTATGTCAGTACCATTACCAGATGGAAAAGTTCCTGAAATTGGAATGGAAATTACAGCAATTTATGTCTTTAATTTTGAAGGTACCATTGTAAAAAAGGTGACTAAAGAAAAAGATATGAAATATAAAATTAAAAAACCATTTTCTAATCCTTTAGCATATAAACTAAGAGGCAAAGTAATTGATTCTAGCAAATCAATTGTACAAGTATTTGATTTTAAAATCAGTTTAGAATATGATTATCCTGATGGAATGAATGAAGAATTTACTAATAATGATTATGTCGAATTTTTTGCCTCTAGACTAGATTGTATAATTGAAAATTATTATTAGATTTATAAACCTAATAAATTACTTTGACATACAAAACTTGATTAATTTACCTTATGATAGATTCGTCTTTTTATGTTTTACTAGTCATATTATTAATTTTACTAATAAAAATCTTATCAATATAATTTATCATCAAGTGTGGTGGTAACCTTAGATTGTTAAAAATAAGCTTATAAGTAAAAAATATATGTTACAGAAGCATTAAACATACGATATTAATAAAAACTATAACTTATATATAATATAAAATTATTTTGAAGCAGAAGTAATCTTAAATCAGTTAGGACATTTGTTTTAGTTTGGATATAAATCAATAAAATCGGTTTGAATGCAATATGACTAGAACATGATGGTTCTACTGTTAATATTAATATAGGTTTCTTAATAATGGTAATTGTTTAGATTTACAAAGTAGATACAGTATGAGATACTAGTCTAGTACTAGTATTACTGCTTGCATAGAAAGGAAAACATATGAAAAAAGAAAAAACTTTAGGTAATATATTATTTTGGATAACTCTATTTTCTCCAATTATTTCATTTTCATTAGCAAGTAGGATTGGTGAGGCAAATATATTTGGCGTTGCAGGAATAGTAAGATACTCTTGGTTGATGATATTATTTATTCCAATTGGGCTTTTATCAATTTCAATTGGCTTTAAACTAAAAAAGGCTAAACAAAAATACAAAAAAAATTTAATTATTGCATTTGTTTGCATACCATTATTAATAATTTTTGGATCATATAGAATTATTTTTAATAATATTATTTCATACGATACTAATATAGCATTAACTATTAAAAATGAAGCAAAAATTACACTACCTAATGAAATTAAAGTAGCAACAATCAAATTTGATTTATATGACATAAGTTATGCTAAGATTATCGACAATGAATGTAAAGAACAGTTTGAACAAGAAATTAAACATAATTCATTATGGAAAAACAAATTAAATCTCGAAATTAAGAATTTGTTACCATTAGATATTCAATATGAATCCTATACTTTCGATTATTTTGTTTTTTATAATATTACAAGCAATGAATATAATACATTTCCTTTAAGTGGACAATATGAATGTATATTCATTGCATATGATTCTGATTTACAAAGATTAATCATTCTAAACAATTTAAAAGTCAATATAAATTAAATGATAATTAGAAGGTAATAATATTAAAATTGTATTTAAATATGGGATATGGCACTATGTTAGATTAGGGACTAAAGTTTCTTCAGCGTTGAAAGTATCTGCATGTGTGATAAAGTATTTATCATGGTAAGTTTGTAGGAATAAAATGACAAAAAATAATGATATTGTTATATTAAAAAATTTAAATAACGATCTAAAGAAATATAAGGTAAAGTTAATATTTCAATATTATGATGTATGCCCTTTTAAAGAAAGCAAAATAGAAATATTAGAAGTGGTTTTAAGATATGTTGATTTATTATCAAACATTTATAATAGAATTTTTATTTTAAGTTCGTTATGCGATAAATATTATAAAGATTGTATTCCGGTTTTAATTAAAATATATCATATTTTCATAGAAAAATTTTATAAAGTTCCTCAAGATGAGATGTATTTACTTTATATTTGTAATACTATAGCTAAGATAAATGCTTTAGAATATACTTATTTATATGAAGGCATTATTTCTAGACCTATGACACAATCAGCAGAACCTATAATTGAAATGTTGTCAAAATTTAATATTGAAAAATTTGAACCTATTATTTTTAATCTTATTAAAAAAGAAAATCTAATACCTAAAGCATGGCTTGGTGAACTGAATGAAGATAGTAAATATTGGTGTTCACTTGTTGCTTTAAAATGTATTGTTAATGAGAAAGATAATAAATATTTAGATTTTTTTGAAGAATTAATAGATGATCAAGATATGAATTGGATAAAATTTACTGATTCGAAATATGCGAATAAATTAACAATTGATTTAAAAAACAAATATAAGTCACTCGCTAAAAAAGGAATAAATAAAATTAAATAATAAATATTTCAAACATCTCATTAGATAAATACATTTACTACATCTTGCCATGCATTAAATAATTATAGGTAAACTATTGCAAAAATTTTGTCTTTTACTTTTAAAATGATAGCGTATTAAATATATTTTTGTTACTCGATATTTTTTAGCGATATTTATATTTTTTTATTTCACAAATGAGAAACTGCACTTTATAAAATATTGAAAATTCATTAAAGTTTCTATTATAATAAAAATTAAGGAGAAATAATTAATGAAAAAGATTTTTGCGAACTGTGTTAGTTCAATTATACTAAGATTCCTACTTTGTATTTTTACATTGATAATAATACTTGGTGTAATTGCACTTATAAAAGCTGATTGGATTTTTTCAATTATTTTAATTATTTTCTATGGGCCAGGCTTAGCTGTTATGACAGTTTTCAATACTTCCCTTGGTTATCTAAAATACAACGATAAGTACATATATATTCCTAATGATTTAACATTTAAAAGAAATAGAATACAGTACAAAGAAATAATATATATTAAAGATATATTTGCGATTGAATTTGTAGAAGAAGAATGTAATAGCATTGGCACAACCATTCCGTGGAGATATACAGGCATTCCTGAATATCTTAAAATATATATGAATGATAACTCTATTAAAAGAATTTATATAAGCAAGTACTCATTTAAAATATGGAAAAAGTTGGAAATGCTTATTATCAATAATAAAAGTGATGTTTTTGTTGTAAGAGATGCTATTTCATTTAAAAATCGAGGTAAAAGTAAAAATACTAGATAGTACTTAACTTTATAGTAATTCTTAGTATTAACTAATATATTTTATGAATTCATAATTTTTGTAAGATTGTTCTAATTTTGAGGCAATTTATATTGTAAAGCTAACTAGAATATTTGCTACAATTTATAACAATAATTCATAGTTATATTATGAAATTAGATATTATTAAAAGTCAACATCAAAATGTTATTTTTCGCCAAACTCAAAATGCATGATTTGGCTAAGCGTCTTCTTCGAATATGC